>JAXHTA010000025.1:0-16251 GCA_034190285.1 Thermodesulfobacteriota bacterium
TTTAGATGGTTGTCATTACATAACCCCTGGTATCAAGTACCGACATGGAGATTACTGGTATTTTGATGTATATGGGGTGATACTGGGCGGCTCTGAGAAGAGGTCGGGCACATTCGGTTCTATGGACTGGGCCAGTGAGGTATTCGGGAGAATTACATTTCAGTTCTAATTAGAATAAGGAGTAGGTACTCAAAAATGAAATCTCTGAAAATGAAAAATCATTTTGGCTTGGTGATGCTGATTGCTCTTTTTCTTGTGTTTCCGGGTCACGGCGTTCTAAACGCGGCAGATGTCCCTACTGTGTATGATGTTATCAAGGGAAAAGCAGATTTGCCTACTATTGAGGACCTTACCGCCGGAAAGGTGAAAATAGGGGATTTGATCGACAAGAACAATGTGGATTCGGTCAAGGAGTATCTGGGCAAGGGCATTTATGAAAGTGTCAAGAGGGGAATGATATTGAGGATGGCACCCCAGTTGCCCCCGGATCAGATTGGACCCAAGTTTTTCAGGGACGCTACAGAGAGGAACAGGGGCAAGGCGATAATTGATGAAAACGGGACGGTCTATCATGAAAAAATGGGTACCCTGTGGCCAGGGGGACTTCCTTTCCCCGAACCCAAGACCGGTTTGGAGGTGGCTGCTAATGTCAAGTACGGTTGCGTGTGGGATGAGTTGAGGAATTTCCCAAACACGATGATATATGTCGATTCCAAAGGGCATGCCTACAAAAAGGTAGGTATGGATCAGAGATATGTCTACTGTACGACCAGGACGAAGTTACCACCACTTGGAGCCATCGCCGGCTATGAAGACATCATGTTCAAGAGGCTTATAATAACCACTTTCCCATTGGAACTTAAAGGCCTCGGGCAGTATACCGTTAGGTATTATGATGACTCTAAGACCTACGACACAGGATTTGCCTATCTCCCTGCCTTTAAAAGGACAATACGCGTTAGCGCCACTATATGGCAGGATAATATAGCCGGATCTGACCTGACCTCAGGGGATGGACAGGGACTTCAGGAGCCTTATTCAAGCTGGGACTTCAAGCTCCTGGAGACCAAGTATACTTTGCTGGTCGAACCCAAGACCCCGTTTCCCCTGTTAGATAAGAAAGGAAACATCGACAAGAGGGTCCAATTCGACGTCGGCGAAAAGTTTCCCAGGCTTGGATGGACTATCTGGCCGGTCCACGTACTCGAGGCGACTCCAAGAATAAAACACGTGTATGGGAAAAAGATACTATATACCAACGCATGGCCCTATTGGCCTTCATCGGTCCAGTTTGCCCTTACAGAGATGTACGATCGTCAAATGAAGCTGTGGAAGGTATACCCGAGTAATAAGGGTTATTACTATATCCTTGATGGAGAACCCTATACCTCCGAATGGGGGCTTTTCATATACGATCTTCAGTCGGACCATATAACTCAATACTGGTATATAAGCAATTTGAACGGGCAAAACTACGTGCCGGATGATATTACCTTGAAGACATTGCTCGAGGTGGGAAGATAGGCAAACTTGAGCACTCCCAATTCTACACCAGGAGGCCGCCGCATTCCCGGATAGCCTCCTGGTGTCCATGCACGTAATCGCCTTTTCAATGCCTGAGACAGCCTCAAATCTTTAACCTCACTATCCCCCCCGTTATTGTACCCATCATTTTTATTGAGTGACCCGGAAATGTATGGTAAAAGCTTTTTATGCGGGCATCAGCCTGCCCATAGGGAGTGAACCAAATGAACCGTCTCCGGGCAAAATGCAATAGATACGTAGCCTTGTTTATTGCCTTTCTTTTTGCGTTTCCATGTACATCAGTTGCAGGGCAGAGGAATATCCCCCTTGTGGAAGACGTCATCAAAGGATTGACGAATTTACCAACCATCGAAGACCTGACTGGTGGGAAGGTGAAGAAAGGGGATGTGATCGACAGAGACAACGTGCATCTAGTCAGAGATTTTCTGAGCCCGGCTGTCTATAGTTGTGTCTTAAGAGGGATGGTCTTGAGGATGGGAAAGCAATTGCCGCCGCACCTAATGGTGAACAGGTATGTCAGGGAAGCCACCAAGAGAAACAAGGGCAAGGCCATCATGGATGCAAACGGCACGGTCTGGTATGAAAGACCTGGAATACCGTGGCCTGGCGGTATTCCTTTTCCTGAACCAAGAAACGGACTACAGGCAGCGGCGAACGTGAAGTATGGATGCGTCTACGATGATCTCCTGAATACGATCGCAATGTCGTTGGTTAATCCTGAAGGCAAAGTATACAAGACGGTGAATATGGAACACAGGATTATGCTCTATTCCACCAGAACGGTTGTACCGCCGCTTGGATCTATTCCAGGGGATGAAAACATCATGTGGAAGAGGATTAGCGTAATAACTGCCCCTCTGGAACTCAAAGGCCTTGGCCAATACACTATCAGGTACTATGACGATGCCAGATATCATGACACAGGCTTCGTATATCTACCTGCCTTCAAGAGAACGATACGAGTCAGTGCTACGACCTGGCAGGATAACGTTGCCGGATCAGACATGACTTACGGAGACGGACAGGGTCTTTCCGAACCATTTTCAGATTGGAGCTTCAAGCTCATAGACAAGAGATATCTTCTTCTGACCGAACCCGAAAGTCCTATCCCTTTCCTTGATGAGAACGTCAGCATCAACAAGAGACTAAGATTCGACGTCGGCAGAAAATTTCCCAGGAATGGGTGGGCCATATGGCCTGTGCATGTGGTAGAAGGGACACCCAAAAAAAAGCATATTTACGGGAAAAAGATCTTCTATACGCACGCCTGGCCGTATTGGAATTCAGTCGTTCCGTTTGCCGAGACAGACATATACGATAGGCAGTTAAGACTCTGGAAACTCTATCTATCTCAGACAGGCAATCACTACTATGTGAATAGGCAACCCTATGCCACGGAATGGGGAACATTGATGTATGACATGCAGGCAGATCATATGACCCAATACTGGTATACGCAACAGTTGAATAAGATGAATTACAGACCAGCTGATCTTACACTCAAGACACTGTTGCAGATAGGAAGGTGAATGTTACCGTCCTCAGCCAACAGCTCAATTCACGAATAGGGTTTTTGCACCCATTCCAATGATCTCGCTCCAATACCTATTGGCCTCTCATAGGGTAGAGGCATCGGCCCCGTGCCGAATTGACTCTGGAGGCACATGGGACATCAAGGCGATGGCCCTCCCCCTGGAGGGGGTAGGGCCTACTACTGTTAATGTAGCCTTGAATCTCAGAACCTTTGTAGTCCTTTCACCTTACGATGATGGCTGGGTTAGGATCTCCTCCCGGGGGTTTCCCCGTGGAGAGGCCTTTCGTGTGGATAGGCTCCCCTTTGACTCCCCCTTTGGTCTCTTTTTCGCTGCCATCTCATATTTTGGATTTCACGGCCTTGAAGTGCATATCAACTCACAATCCCCGGTGAAATCTGCTCTCGGCGGGTCAAGTACGGCTGTGGTGGCTCTCATCAAGGCGCTGACAAAGGCCTCCATCAGATCCGGTGGCAAGAGGCTTTCCAAAAGTCAGATCCTCAGCCTTGCATATCACCTCGAAGATGGCATTAGCGGCGGAAACTGTGGGCTTCAGGACCAGGCAGCTGCCGTTTATGGGGGAGTGCACCAATGGAGATGGCGATACGGGCGTGGAAACGCCCTCGTTGAGAGGCATTCTCTCCTTGATCGAAAAGGGCAAAAGGAGCTTACATTGCGTTTGTTGGTGGCTTACAGCGGAAAAGGCCACTCCTCTTCACGCATCAATCGCAACTGGCTTAAAGACTTTCTTTCTGGTCGGACAAGGCCAGAGTGGGTCAAGGTCAACACGATCATCCACCAACTGGCGCTGGCCATAAAAGGACAGGACTGGAATGGAGCAGCCAGGCTCCTGCGGGAGGAGATGGGTCTGCGAAGAGAGATCACCCCTCAAGCACTTATCCCCATAACCGCAAAACTGGTGGACCAGGCTGAGCGCACAGGGTGTGGAGCCAGGTTTGCAGGCGCAGGGGCAGGCGGTTCCCTCTGGGCCCTGGGAGAACTCGAAGACATACAAGAGTTGAGAAAAATCTGGCTGAAGACCTTAAAGCCTGTCAAGGGCGCAAGAATACTGGATTGTCAGGTTGATCCGTCAGGCGCAAGATAAGGCTGGAGGCGAGGGCCTTGCGGTCAATACTCAGAGGCGAACGGAAACCCATTCCGGGCCAGTTTAGATTTACTACCCCTTGCCAGCCTCAACAAGGGTGTCTATAAAAACCTTATAAAATTTCTGGTTATCCGAGATGGCGCTCTTGAAGACAGTCGCCATCTGGTCAATATCCTTGCGACCAATGACAAGGTTTGCACTCATTGCAAAGGCCATCATGTGATCCATTGTCTTGAAGCTATCCCCAATTAAGGCAAAGAAGATACGTCTGCGAATGGACATGGACAGATGATTCAGGTGCCGCAGGATAGGGCTTTGTTTGGCCCCTATGCCATCGAACGGGTCAGATAGAATCACGAGGTCAAAGTGGTGAAACCGCATGTTGGTGATCGCTGCTCGGGTACTCTCCGCAAGAACATATCTGTAACCCAGCTCCTCAACAGCGGCCCTCAACTGGTCAACCTGCTGAGGATCACTCTCCATCACAAGGGCCAGCTTCACTCCTTCTTCATAAAAATCCAGATTAGAATCCGTCCCCAAACCATCTCTAGTATCCATGTTGGGTCCAGCCGCATCTGTAGTTTTGTCAGCGGCTGGGGCCGAATCTTCCTCCCTTGGGCTTTCAGCATTTATGGTTAGTTTTTTCTTGCACTTGGGACAGCTGACAGCTATCCGTTGGCCTTGGGGGATTCTTCCGTCCGGGATATTCAGTTTTGCGTTGCAATTGTCACAAACGACTTCCATTCAGCTACCCCCTTCAGCCCAATCGTTTTCTGCTGTCATCTTTTCCGTAATCCGCATCTATACTCAAGTCTTCAATGGTTGTGGTCTTCTCTCCCCTGGCAGACTTTATAGCATCAATGGCCCTCCCGACTTTGGCCTTTCTGGATGCATAGCTCATGGCCGTTTCCTCTGACACAAGACCCTGTTTGTAGTGATCAACAATGCACTGGTCAAAGGTCATCATCCCAAAAGGCTGGCTCCCTTCAACAATCTCATAGAAGGTTTTTCCTTCAGATTCGCCATGTAGAATTGAATCTTTGACCCTCAGGTTTGTCCCCATGATCTCAAATGCGGCCACACGACCACCTCCCGCCTTGGGCAAGAGTCTCTGGCAGACGATCCATCGCATAGTCTCTGCGAGCCGGATCCTGATCTGCCGCTCCTCCTCACGTTCGAACATTCCCACAATCCTATTTATAGTCTGACCGGCGTCTACCGTGTGGAGGGTGCTGAGAACCAGATGCCCGGTTTCAGCGGCGGAAAGACCTATTTCCACAGTCTCCCTGTCTCTCATCTCACCGACCAAGATCACCTTTGGGGCCTGCCTGAGTGCAGATCTCAGGCCGGAGGCAAAGGAGTCAAAATCCATTCCCAGTTCCCGCTGGTTGAAGGTGGCCCTTTTCTGAGAATGCAGATATTCCACCGGATCTTCAAGCGTGATAACGTGAACTGACTTGGAATCGTTTATCTTGTCCAAAAAGGCGGCCAGAGAAGTGGTCTTGCCGCTCCCGGTTGCGCCTGTTACCAGGACGATCCCGTTTTTTTCCTCGGTCATCTTGAAAAAGGCCGGCGGAAGATTCAGCTCTTCGATAGTGGGGACCCTGGTGGCCAATTGTCGCATAACAATGGAATAACAGCCCTTTTGAGAAAACACATTGACCCTGAAGCGGGCCTTTCCGGCCAATTGGTAGGAGGAGTCACATGCCCCCTCGTTGACAAGAGTTCTGGTCAAACGGCGATCGCCACCGATCAGATTGAGGGCAATGATCTCGGACTGAAAAGGGGTCAGCCTGTCAATAGGAGGCTCCGTTGAAACCGGCATCAACTGTCCGGATGATTCCACCTGGAGAGGCTTGTCTGCCGTGAAATTCAGGTCAGATACATTGTCGTGGGACTCTAACATTGTGGTCAGGATGTAATCTGTCTGTTGTTGTCGCACAATCAAACCTCCGGATTTGCTGCCCTGAGCGGTGAATCGTTCATAGAGGCTAAGGGCACCGTGAGAAATTTCCTTTATGGCTGAGGAACTGAAATATTGAGTGCTATTGATTACTGTTCTGTAAAATCGCTTGGCGGTTTTTTCAAAAAAGGCAGAAACTTGGATTTGTCGATGGCCTTGGCATAGCCCTCATCCGGGCTGATAACCTTTTTTTCCAAGAACCCCATGATGGCGTCATCCAGGCTCTGCATCCCGTATTTCTTCCCTGTTTGAATCATCGAGGGAATCTGAAACGTCTTCCCTTCCCGTATAAGGTTTCTCACTGCCGGGTTTGCAATCATGATTTCAAGGGCGGCCACACGACCTTTCCTGTCAATACGTTTGAAGAGGTTTTGCGCCACTACCGCCCGCAGGCCATCGGCAAGGGTACTCCTGATCTGTTCCTGCTGGTTTGCGGGGAAGACCTCTATGACTCTGTCCACCGTTTTTGATGCGCTGCTGGTATGAAGTGTCCCGAAAACGAGGTGGCCCGTAGACGCGGCCTCAATTGCCAGTCCGATGGTTTCCAGATCACGCATCTCCCCCACGAGGATAATATCGGGGTCTTCTCTGAGTGCCCCCCTCAGTGCCGCGGCAAACGATCTAGTATGAAGTCCAACCTCTCTGTGATTTATGATGGCCTTGTCGCTCTTGTGAACAAATTCGATCGGGTCTTCGACCGTAAGAATATGGTCTTTACGTGTCTTGTTGGCCTCATCAATAATGGCAGCGAGTGTTGTAGACTTTCCGCTTCCTGTAGGCCCGGTGACCAGCACCAGACCCCTGGGCAAGCTGGCAAGCCTGCGGATGACCGGAGGCAGCTCCAGCTGTTCGCATGTCAAAACGGTTGAGGGTATCTCCCTGAAGACGGCGGCTACGCCGAATTTCTGCTGGAAGAAATTGGCCCGATACCTTGCAAGTCCCGGGATTTCATAGGCGAAATCCACATCACCTGTCTCCTCGAACAGCTTGACCTTGTCTTCCGCAGCTATTTCGTACAACATGGCCTTAAGGCCATCATTATCAAGCTCCTTGTATTTAACCCTCTCCATCTCCCCCCGGATACGCAGGACAGGCTGCTGGCCGGATACCAGGTGTAAATCAGAGGCCCCTTGATCATTCATGAGTTTAAAAAAAGCATCTATCTGTGCCATGGATTCCTCCTGAAGCCTTTGAGGCGGAAGGTGAAGGACAATATCCGATCAGACGAGGTAGAACACGTAGTGTATTGGTATTATACACAGTAATCAACCTTGATCAAGCCCAAAATCTGGCTGTAATTATGGCTTACAGGCTCTTGCATGGTGCGCGATAGATTTCTGTCAAAACAGGGTGTCAAGAATGGCGGTTTTTCATAAAACCTTGTGTTCCCTGACAGACTCGGAGGTTTTTGTTGACAAACAATATCTTGTTGGATAGTGTTTTAAAGAAGTGTCTGTAAGGTAAGGTGATCCTTTTACCAAAGGACATCTAGCCGGAGGCCAATTTTTTATATGCTTTAAAAAGATAGTTCCTTCGGACGCCACCGCCTGGATCGCTGACCATAATCGACCGGGACGGTTGCTCAGCCTGAGCGATCTTATTAGAGGGGAAGCCAGGGCAATGCCTGCCTTCCACACAAAACACACTTTCTGCTTCATAAAAAGGTCTTTCGGTTCTACTGAGGGACCTTTTTGTTTATCCGCCACTGGGTTTTCCGACTCTGGCGGATCAGCCCAGTTAGCATCAGGAGGGTGAGATGAACCAAAAAAAAGTTACTATCGCTGAATTGAGGCAAAAAAAGGATACCGGCCAAAAGGTTACCATGATGACGGCCTATGACTACCCCACTGCCAGCTTGGTCGATCAGGCCGAGATCGATACAATACTCGTGGGGGATTCCTTGGGCATGGTCATGCTGGGTTATGAGTCTACTGTCCCGGTGACCATGGATGAGATGATCCATCACTGCAAGGCAGTCTGCAGGGGAGCAAAGCGTAGTTTTGTCATAGGAGATATGCCTTTCATGTCATATCAGGTCAGCATCGAGAAGGCAGTGGAGAATGCGGGACGGTTTATAAAGGAAGCCGGGTGTGAAGCCGTAAAACTTGAAGGCGGGAGCGAAATGGCCTCCGTAGTCAAGGCCATAGTCGACGCCGGAATTCCAGTCTGCGCACACATTGGCCTGACCCCACAAACGGCCACCAAGCTTAGCGGCTTTAAAGTCCAGGGGAAAGACGCCGAAAGCGCTAGAGAACTCTTGAACTCCGCCAAGGATCTGGAGGAGGCGGGGGCCTTTATGATTGTAATGGAGTGCATTCCGGACCTGCTTGCGGCCAGGATTACCAGGGAATTGAATATCCCCACTATCGGCATCGGTGCCGGCAAAGACTGCGACGGACAGGTACTCGTCTATCATGATCTGGTCGGTCTTTTTGAGCGGTTCACCCCTAAGTTTGTTAAACAGTACATCAATCTGGGGCCCAAGATCAGGGAGGCCCTGATGCAATTCAGAGTGGAAGTGGAAACCCTTGCCTTTCCGGGACCTGAGCATAGTTTTGCCATGGAGGATGGAGAGGCGGAAAAAATATAGACAACCATTTATTGGTTCATGGTTCGAGGCAAGATAATCCTGGACAACCCACCTATGCGGTGTCTGTCCGCCGTCCAGGTGAAAAAAGTAGGCACGGAGACAGGCGAGTCCTGAACCTGCCATAGTTACGATGGAGTCATCCAATGAAGTTCTTGATTGTTGGCCCTGGCGCTATGGGCTGCCTTTTCGCTGCACACTTGAAGCGGGCCGGAAATGACGTGACCCTGCTCGATTACCGCAGGGAAAGGGCGAGTTTGATCAATGATAACGGGATCCAAGTTGAAGGTGTAACAGGGGAATTCGGGGTTCAGGTCCCAACGGTTACGGGGCAGGTTCCAGGAATACCCGATTTGGTCCTGATTTGTGTAAAGGCCAACCATACACGTCGTGCGGCAGAGGAGCTGCGTGCGCTGATAGGCCGTGAAACACGGATACTTACCCTACAGAATGGCCTGGGGAACCTGGACGTACTTTTAGGGGTGTTTGGCGGAGACAGGGTGATGGGTGGGGTGACTGCCGAAGGGGCCACTCTCCTGGGCCCGGGCCATGTGAGGCATGCCGGTCAGGGGCAAACCGTAATCGGACCGGAAGGACTTCCGGGGGATCCATTGCCGAAGATCGTTCACACATTCAAAGCTGCCGGATTCGATACCCGATCGGCAGACAATGTTAATGAGCTAATATGGGGAAAACTGGTTGTCAATATCGGGATAAACGCGTTAACAGCCATCACACGATTGAAAAATGGCCGCCTGCCGGATATAGAAGGGACCAGAACAGTCATGGAAGAAGCGGTCCTCGAGGCCGTGGCCGTGGCTAACGCCAAAGGTGTTAATCTCCCCTATCCTGATCCGTTGGAGCGTGTAATCGGGGTTTGCCGGGCCACTGCCGCCAATATTGCTTCCATGCTCCAGGATGTGCTGAAACAGAAGGTCACCGAGGTTGAGTTTATTAATGGTGCCATTGTTCGAGAAGGTGAAATTCTAGGTATTCCCACCCCGGTAAATCGCACCCTGAGTTGCCTTGTCCAGGCCATCCAAAAGACATTTAATGAAAGGCTGAATAACTGACTTATGTTAAAGCCAGGTCGAAGAGGAAGACATCTTTGCGCTGGAGATATTGAAAGTGCCTGGAACGGAGTTCAAGTCAAATCTGATGGCTATTACTCAGTCATATGGGCATTGGCTTCAAAAGGGACTTTTTCATGGATAATGATGGATGATTCCCCCGCAGTGTGAAAATCCTTCCATATCGCCAAGCGTTGACACACCCCAGTCCTTCAGCTTGAACAAGATCTGGGCCAGTCTTTTCTATTCGGACTGACTGATGAATAAAAGTTCGTCAGACTGTGTTCAGATGTTTCGCTGCTGAATGTGTCAACAGAACCATTCCGGTCGAATCCCAGTATGCTAAAAACCTTGCATTGCAGAATAAAACACCTATTTTAAGATTCAACCACAAATTGATATGTATACTGCCGCACAACGGTGACATGAGATGATTTTCATCAAAAAATGTCTTTCAATCTGAAGATATTCATTACCCTGTTCTTGGCGATCTTTGCCACAACACTAGGCGCGGGTCTGGTTGCGCCACTGCTACCGGTCTATGCCCATGAGCTGGGGGCGGGGGCATTTCAGATCGGTCTCATTTTTGGGGCCTTTTCCCTGACAAGAAGCCTCTTTGTGCCGTTCTTCGGCAAACTGTCCGACCGGAAAGGGAGAAAACCTTTCCTCACAACCGGACTTTTGATTTATACCGTCCTCTCCGTGCTTTATGCCGGCTCAGAAAATGTCCAGACACTGATTTTGCTTAGATTAGCCCAGGGGTCTGCTTCTGCCATGATCCTTCCTGTTGCTTTGGCATATGTTGGGACGATCACTCCCGGTCGAAAAGAGGGTCAGACCATGGGGACTTTCAATATGGCGCTTTACGGCGGTTTGAGCGTGGGGCCTCTGGTGGGCGGAGTGGCTAAAGATTGGTTCAGCATCAAAGTATCGTTCCTGAGCATGGGCGTGTTGGCCTTTTTGGGCTTTCTGCTATGTCTCTTGGCCCTCCCGCCGGAATCTCGGCAAACTGGGAAGAACAAACCCAACTCCCAGAAAACCGTGCCCTACCTGGAACTTATTAAGATCCCTTCAGCCTTTTCTCTTTTCGCATTCAGGCTCTGTTTTACGATGTGTGTCGCCATTACTTGGACTTTCATACCATTTATGGCCAGTACCAGGCTTGACCTTTCCAGTTCGGCAATCGGAGTGGTAGTCATGCTCAACGTACTTGTGGCTGGCCTCCTGCAGATGCCTATGGGATATCTTGCAGACAAACTCAGCAAGAGATTTTTGGTGACAGCAGGCGGCATTATGGCCATAATCGCCGTGTTAGGCTTGAATAGCGCATCTTCATTTGGTGAACTTGCCCTTGTCAATGGATTTTTTGGTCTGGCCGGGGGCATATCTCTTCCTGCTGTCATGGCCTTAGGTGTAATTGAGGGTAGACGAACTGTGGCCATGGGTTCTATGATGGGTATTCTTGCCATGGCACACAGCTTGGGCATGTTAGTGGGTCCCCTCCTAGCGGGGATTGTTCTTGATATTTCTTCTTTTGGAGCAATTTGCGTCATGGGGGCTGTCATAGTAGCCCTAGGGACGATATTGTTCTTGAAAAATTATTGAATTATGAAAGAATCGTCCGGTGTTATAGAAGTCGATCTGTTTCCTGTTGAGGTCAACAGCCCAGACCACCCGCAAGCGCTTTATTTTAAAGGGCTTTTATGCGATGTGGCCGAGGATTATGACTGCAGTCTCATCTATTTTGAAATTGACCGTGGGACCGTGATCTTTTCCTTTGACAGCGATGAGCTGATGGCCGAAATCCTGAATATTCTGCAAGATGACATGCAAAGTCAACCTTAGCCATATATCAATTCTGCTCATGCAACCACGGATCCCGGAGAATATCGGGGCAGTGGCCCGTGCTATGAATAACATGGGCCTCAGCCGCCTTGTCCTGGTGAATCCCAAGAATTGTGACCTGAGCCGTGTGATCAGGATGGCCACAGGTAGCTCGATTGATATAGTGAAAGACATGGAGGTCAGGGAGGATATCATAGACGCCCTGAAACCTTTTCAGTATGTTGTCGGGACCACGGCTCGCACTGGTTCTTTGCGGCCGGCCATGACCCAACCCCGAAGTCTTGGGCAGGACCTCATCTCTATCTCTCAGAACAACCTGGTTGCCATCCTTTTCGGCCCGGAAGACCAAGGCCTGTCCAACGAGCAACTTCGCTATTGCCATACTATCGCGACAATCCCTACCGCACGTTTTTCATCTCTGAATTTGGCACATGCCGTAATGATCGTTTGTTATGAGATCTTTATGGCTGTCCGAGAGAACCCTCCCAAGCCCATACCGCGCCTTGCAAACCGTTTTGAACTGGAGGGCATGTACGAGCATCTCAAGGACGTGCTCATGAAGATAGGGTTCGTCGAGTCTCAGAATCCGGAACACTGGATGCTCAATATTCGGCGTTTTCTTTCCAGGCTCCACCTGAGGGCCAGGGAAGTCAGAATTATCAGAGGTATCTGCAGGCAGATGGATTGGTATACAGGCCAGTTAGAAAGGGCGCGGAAAGAGAACAAGGAGGATTAGATATTTCGTAAGAATTTTGCCTTTTTAAAATAAAGCGCTTTGATCCGTGTGGGCCCGTGGATAGTATATGCGGCTTAGCCAAAAGAGACTCACACGGATGAGTAACCAGCCAAAGTTTGTTTCAAAGGGCTAAAGTGTTACGGTATTTCGTAACGCTTTTTCCCTTGAAAACAAATGTTAGTTGGTTACGGACCCCCACGGGTCAAAGCGCCTCATTTTCCATAGCAGAATTCTTACCGCATTTCTGCAATTCGCTGAGGATAAACCATGACTTTGTTCACCATTGATCAGGAAAGATGCAATCGTGATGGGGTTTGCGCGGCCGAATGCCCCAGCCGTATTATCGAAATGGCATCGCCCGATGGTTACCCCAGGCCTGTACCGGACGCCGGGCAATATTGCCTGGGCTGTGGCCACTGTGTTGCCGTATGTCCCAATGAAGCCCTGAGTCTTCGCTGGCTCGCCCCGGGGGACTGCCCACCGGTTCACAGGGAAAAGTCCTTCACGGCAAGTGACGCCGAACACTTTCTTCGCTACCGCCGCTCCATCCGATCCTTTAAGATACAACCTGTTGAGCGCGAGAAGCTGGATAAGCTCCTTGAGATAGCCTGTTACGCCCCTTCAGCGAAAAACCAGCAGCCCTGGCATTGGATAGTGATTGTGGATACCAAAGAAGTGAGGCGACTGGCGTGTCTGGTGGTGGATTGGATGCGCGATGTCATCCTGACCGATCCGGAATTGGCTGACAGATTCGGCCTTGTGCGGGTTGTAGCCGCCTGGGATGGCGGCGAGGAGCGTATCTGCCGAGGTGCTCCCCACATAATCGTCGCCCATGCAGACAGGGACTGGCCTTTTGGACCCGAAGACTGCGCCCTGGCCCTGGATTACCTGGAGCTTTTTGCCCCTACCTTGGGTCTGGGGACCTGCTGGGGCGGCTATTTTTATACGGCAGTCAACCGCTATCCACCACTTTCAGGGGCCCTCGGGTTGCCGGATCACCACCGTGCATACGGGGCCATGATGGTCGGTTATCCGGAATTCACTTACCGGCGTTTTCCCGAGCGCAACCCTCCCCGTGTAACCTGGAGGTAGCTGACCGGAATTCTCTGTCTGAGTCAACGCCCTGTTTATGGCCCGGGGGGCGTGCCACGGGCTATGAAGAATTTGTTATGCGGCTTTGCCAAAAGAGATCCCCACGGGTCAAAGCGCCTTGTTTTCAAAAGGCTACTAAGAAACTGCAAAAAACTTTAAAGTTATAACCCTGAGGCATAACGTCGGGGTCATTTGCTAAATTCTTACAAGAAAGGGAATATCACTTGTGACGACTTCGGACATGGACAAGATTTGGCCAAAATTTCAGAAAAAGTTGGGCTATACTGACGAAGAACTCGATATACTTCGTTCTGTTCCGCAATATGAAGACATGGTTCGAAACAGTCTTAATTTCATGGAAAGCCGTATCATTGCCGAGGTTATTGATGCCAGGGGGTGTATGGCCGGGCATGAGGTGGGTCAAAAAATCGTCATGGACGGTAATGGGCACTTGCTGCGTGACGAGTGCCCATCCAGAATGTGTATTTTTTTGCTGGGCCCCTTAATGAGCGCTGTGCCAACCATTATGCAAACTTTGAAGGATAACACCGATCCCAACAAGAGTATTTTCCACCGGGTCCGTTGCGCCGACGTGGCCGTCGAAAACGGTGGCTGGGGCACAGTTCTCCTGAATCTTTATGCGGAGGGTCACCTCGCAGATCAGTTCAAAGCGAAGAATAGATAGTGTCTGAACAAGAGATAGGGGTTTTTCTTCAAGGTCAAGGGCGGCCGAATCTTGTAACGGATCTTCCCCTCAAGTTCAAACGGGGGATGCGATATAACCTACTTGATTTAGTTTTGAATTCGTTCTGAGTGAAGTTTTTTCTTGGTATGCACAGGGGTTAACATCGAACGTTGAAGGGAAAAAAGGACTTTATCCATAAGCTTCGTATCTCATTAAAGGCAAGAATTTAGCCTTGTGAAGATAAGGCGCTTTGATCCGTGTGGCCTCTTTTGGCAAAGCCGCATCACAAATTCTACATAGCTCGTGGCACGCCCGCTGGGCCATAAATAGGGGTTTGGCTTAGGCAGAACAGGGTGCCGTCCTTGGAGAGGCTGTCTTGTAGGGCTGTTCTGAGCTGGATTTCGTGGCCATATGCCTTTCAATAACACGTGGCTAGTATATGCGGCTTAGCCAAAAGAGACTCACACGGATAAATAACCAGCCAACGTTTGTTTCAAAGGGCTAAAGTGTTATCATTAAGAAAGTTGAGGGAGACCCAGGAATAGTCATTTAATGTTCGGTATTGGATATATACTTTTTCTTCAAGAGGCAGATCCAAAGTATTCCGTTATCTTTCCAAGGACGATCCTCGGAATATCCTTCTTCTCCTGGACCGAATAGATGCTGACATTCTTGCGGTCGCCCAGGGATTTCTTGAACTGTCTGACACGCTCGTTTTCCCCAGTATGAACCGCTGTGACGCGGTTATCAAGTCCATTGAAATAGCTGATAAGGGCATCTAAGTTGGTAATAAGCATATCGGTAATGATGAAGATATCGGGTCGTGACGGCCCTTGGAGCGATTCAATGTCTTTAAAGTCCAACTTTGTACCCCCTCCAAAATAATGGCAGATAGTATTATAGATTTCCGTCCTGTCACGGGTATAATCCAATATCCGCTGGCTGTTGGCATTGGCATCGCTGAAGTTGAAAACCGCCACTGATGCGTCGTTGCTAAGATAAGCATCAGAGGCGCAGGCCGCCCCAAGGACCGCATAAGAGAGTTGCTGGCTTGGGTTGGTCATACTCCCTGATGAATCGATCATGATAATACAATTCGGCGTGCCTTCATCCTCACCACAAAAGTCCCCATCTTTCCGCTCCCAGACCTGAGTGATCCCTGGCATCACTTTTCCGAAGCTCGTCCAGGGGTCAATATCCCGAAAGGGCTTGCCCAATTCCCATGGCGAATGGCCAAAGGGGTAAAGGAAGCCGCTTTTCTCTACTGTCGTCTTTCTTATTGGGAGGGAATAGTTCTCTGCGATTTTCATGTAATAGAGGACATCGGCGTCCACAGAGGCCCCTATACCCAGGCCTATTTTCCCATGTCCTTCATACCCCATCTCCTTGAGTTCGTCTTTGAAATCTTCCACCACCTCTTTGAACTCACCAGGCCCCCCTGAGGACATTGCGAACTCCTTAAGACCCTGGTCTACCTCCTCATAAGAATAATTCCCAAAATTGTTTTCGCCCATGGAATTTGAATTCTCAGAAGAGCTGAACTGCCTATCCAGCTCGAGCAATGGCTGGATGATTATCGAAAAACGGTGGATGCTATCAGACCATCGCCTCCTGTCCAGGTAGAAGATCCGGGATAGTCTTCTTGATATTTCCTCGTTGCCCCGTACATTGAGGTCCGTCCCCCAAATCCTCTGGTAAAGAGCGTGGATAGCCTCCTCCAGAATCCCCCTCTCCATATGGCGGTAGAGGTCGGGAATAGGGGTATCCTTCTCCCTAAAACAATGGGTATCCGCCACCACATCCATAAAACAGTCCGTGGATTTTCTGGCCAGTTCCTTATCAGCAAGGACCTTTTTTGCCTCTTGGTAGAGGCTTAGATGCGTATGAAAATCCCAGGGGCAATATGTGTAATGTGCCACGCCGTGATCAAGAAGCGCTTCTATCACCTCTTCTACTGGAAGGTGCTTGGCCGCCTCTTCCACGAAGCTTTGGCTGAGTGTGATATGCTTGCTCCTAAGCTCAAGGGCCACACGACCCAGCGAATCGGAAATAACAGGATCAGGCAGTTCGGGAAAAAAATGCTTTTTTCGC
>JAXHTA010000250.1:0-5945 GCA_034190285.1 Thermodesulfobacteriota bacterium
GGGACATGCAAATCATAAATTGTTTCTGAATGGAAATTAAGATTTCTTGTCGGAATCAAGGCGGGTGAGAATTCAGATTCAATTAAGCTATCGGCGAAAATGACGTTTTTTCTGGGGACATTGACTATTTTGCAATGTTATTTCTCAACCACATGGGTTGTTGAGAAATCGTTTTAAAATGGGGTAAGATATGGATTATCCTTTGGATGGATTGAAGATAATAGACTTTAGCCAGGCGATGATGGGCCCCCTGGCGACGCAGATGCTGGCCGATCTGGGGGCGGAAGTTATAAAGGTGGAAAAACCACAGGGAGAAGCCGTCAGGAAGGGAGTTGCCGCCGGCATGGAGGCGCTGCTTAAGGAAGAAGAGCTTTCGGATTCCGCCATGTGGCTCGCCAACAACAGAAACAAGAAGGACCTGGCCCTGGATATAAGAAAAAGCGAAGGGAAAAAGATCGCCTTGAAGCTTGTGGCCAAGGCCGATGTCATGGTCGAAAACTTCCGTCCAGGGGTTATGGAAAGGCTCGGGCTGGGGTATGATGATATATCTCAGGTCAACCCGAAGATCATTTATTGTTCCCTCTCGGGGTGGGGCCAAACAGGACCAAAGCGGAATTGGGCCGGGGGTGACATGTGGGCACAGGCGATGTCAGGTCTGGTGAGCTTGGGAGGAGAACTCGGTGATGCCCCCTATATGGTTCCCTGCCAGGTGGCTGATCACACAGGAGCTGCGTTGGTCGCATTTGCCATTTCGACTGCCTTGTTGATCAGGGAGCGCACAGGAAAGGGGCAAAAGGTGACCGCCAATTCGCTCGACACAGCAATGTTTGTCCAAAACCCTGAGATAAACACCTACTTGATCGATGGAAAGGTCATAAAGAAGATGGGCAGGGGTTGGGCCCTGGTCCCCCCGCCATACGGCCCCCTTAAGGCCAGTGACGGCGATATCCTCACCATCTTTGGGTCAGGCCCCCAGTGGCCTGTCTTCTGCGATATCATTGAGAGGGAAGACCTCAAGGAAGACCCCAGATTCGCGACAGATGAGGCAAGGATCAAAAACCGCAGGGAGTTTTATATACTCATGGATGAGATTTTCAGCCGGAAGACGAGGGCCGAATGGCAGAAGCGCTTCCGTGAGGCCAGGATGAGATGTGACCCCTGCCTGACTCATGATGAATTGATGGCCGACCCTCAGGTCGAGGCCAACGAGATGGTGGTATCCGTCAAACATCCTGTAAGGGGAGAGATGAAAATGCTGTCTCTTCCCGTCAAGTTTCAGGGAACCCCACAGTTGAGGGATGCCCCCCCTCCCCTCTTGGGACAACATACTGAAGACATCCTCCTCGGTTTAGGATACACCGAGGAAGAAATAGACAGCCTCTCAAATGAAGAGGTGATTAAAGCTTTTGAAGAGAAATAGAAATCTTAACAGAAACTTTAAAGGAGGAAGATAAAAATGGTAGGAATAAAGGCCTGTGGCGCTTATATTCCCTTTTTCAGGCTAAAGCGCGAAGACATTGCTAAGGCATTGGGCGGAGGAGCCGGAAGAGGGGAGAAGGCAGTTGCCAACTTTGATGAAGATAGTGTTACAATGGCTGTGGCCGCTGCTCTGGATTGCCTTCAGGGAATCGAACCCTCAACCGTGGACGCGCTCTACTTCGCTTCCACAACCATGCCCTATAAAGAAAAACAGTGTGCTGCCATTGTGGCAAGCGTCCTTGGTCTGCGACGTGATGCCTTTACTTCGGATTTCTCGTCGTCATTGAGGGCCGGCACCATTGCTATAAAGACCGCCTGCGATGCAGTAAAGTCCGGTTCAGCCAAGAACGTCCTTGTCGTTGCCTCCGACAGTCGCTTGGGGGGCGCGGGGACGCCGTTTGAACTGACCTTTGGAGATGGGGCAGCGGCGTTTCTTATAGGCGATACCGATCTGCTGGCCACCCTTGAGGCCGAATACACCCATACTAACGAGTTCATCGACATCTGGCGGACCAAGGATGACGAATTTGTCCGCTCCTGGGAAGACAGGTTCATCTTTGATAAGGGATATCAGAACAATATACTCGAGGGCGTGGGCAATTTCGTGAAGGATCAGGGCATCAATCTGCAGGAGGTAGACAAGGTAGTGCTTTCCGCGCCTGATGCAAGGAGAATTCAAGGGGCCATCAAGGCCATGAAACTCGACATCAAATCTCAGGTGCAAAACCCGCTATTCGATCAGGTCGGTAACACAGGTGCGGCCTTCGCCCCAATGATGCTTGTGGCCGCGCTCGAGGATGCAAAAAAGGGCAACAAAATCCTCGTGGCGAACTATGGGGACGGCTGTGATGTCCTATTATTTAATGTGAATGAACCGCTCGGGGATATCGAAGGTCGTAGGGGAACGAAAGGTTACCTGAATTCCAAGGCATACATGGCCAATTATGAGAAGTACCTGCGCTTCAGGAAGATCCTGAGCCTGGAGGCAGAACGTACAAGACCCCCGCAGTCCTCTTTTGCCCCCGTTCTGTGGAGAGACCAGAAATGGGTTTTAGGCCTTAACGCCTCGAAGTGCAACGAGTGCGGTCGACTCTTCTTCCCTCCACAAAGGATATGCGCCTATTGCCAGTCAAAGGACAAATTCGAGTACGTCAAGCTGTCCGGCAGGAAGGGCACTCTTTTCACCTTCAATCTCGATTTTCTGGCCCGCAGCGATGACTCCCCCGAGGTATTCACGCGCGTTCACCTGGGCGATGTTGGGATCTACTGTCGTATGACCGATCGTATACCTGAGCAGATCGATATAGACATGCCCGTGGAGATGACCTTTAGAAAATTTCATGAGGGAGCGGGTTACCCGAATTATTTCTGGAAATGCATGCCAACAAGGGAGGTGAGAACATGAACCTGGAAGCAATACGAGGCAAAGTCGCCGTAATCGGAACAGGGTGTAGCAAATTCGGTGAAAACTGGGACAAGAGCGCCTCCGACATGATAATAGACGCCGTTTTTGAGGCGCTGGAAGACGCCGGGATGGAGCTTAAGGATATAGAGGCCGCCTGGCTGGGTACGACCACCACCTTCTTCACAGCTTTGCCGCTTGCGGAAATACTGAAGCTGAAACATATACCCATAAGCCGTGTGGAGAACGCTTGCGCCACCGCAATGGATGCCCTGAGAAATGCGATGTATTCGGTGGCCGCAGGGGTCTTTGACCGGGTGCTCGTGGTAGGGGTTGAAAAGCTTAAGGACATGGGCATCTCCGGGCTTCCCGAGTACTGGAGCCACCCCGTGTACGGTACGGGCGCAACCGCGCCAGGTCGTTACGCGCTCTGTGCCCGGAGATACTTTCATAACAACAATATTGACCCTGACAAAGGCAAAGAGATACTGGCCAAGATTGCTGTAAAAAACCACTACAACGGTTCTCTTGCCCCCAAGGCATTTTTCAGAAATCGGATAGACGTAGAACGTGTCCTGAAGGCACCCTTGATCGCTTGGCCCCTGGGACTCTTTGACTGCTGCGGCAATGCCGACGGCGCGGCGGCAACGATCATATGCAGGAAAGACATGGCCAAGAGTTTCAGGGATGACTACGTCCAGATCATGGGGAATGCCACGGTTATGGGACCCGGCCTTGGCAAAGAAGACATGGACCACGCGTTCGATGATTTTCCTGAAACAGCGGCCGCTGCGAAAATGGCCTATGAACAAGCAGGGATCACCAACCCACGAAAAGATCTCAGCTTGGTCTGTTTGCATGACTGCTTCACCATAGCAGAATTGCTCGAGTACGAGGGTTTGGGCCTCAGTCCTAAGGGGCAGTCCCAGGAGGACGTCGAGGCCGGCAGCTTTGAATTGGACGGCGAACTCCCCATCAACACAGATGGAGGTCTCAAGGCCTTTGGGCATCCGGTCGGCGCGACCGGTCTCAGACAGTGCTACGAGATATCGCGTCAGCTTCAGGGAAAGGCGGACCTCCCGGAACGTCAGTTGAAGGACCCCAAGATAGGTCTTTCCCTCACACAGGGAGGCCACCCCGGGTGGCTCATTCCCAACGTGACGATCTTTGCTCAACCCTAAAGGAGGTGGCTCCTTGACAGGTAAGAGGAAGAAAAAAAAATTGATGAGCCCTGCCGACCTGGCAGGGCTCATCAATCCCGGGATCAAGTTGGCTATCGGGGGAATGCTCTTTCATAATCGTCCGGTGGCCATGATAAGACATATCGTAAAGCACAAGATCAATGGGCTGACCTTATACTCCTCCCCCCTTTCAAGCTACGATGTAGACCTCCTTGTAGGCGCAGGTCTCGTCAGTGAGACCTATCTCCCCCATGTCTCCTTCGGTCACCTGGGTTTTGCTCCAAACTACATAAATGCGATTCGGGCAAAACAAATCCTGGCTCATCTTTGTGACGAAGCCGCTGTTTGCGGCGGTTTCCTAGCAAGCTCCGAAGGGCTGCCCTACCATCCGGTGGTCTCGCTCAAGGAGACGGACATCCTGAAACACGAAAGCGGTGTAAAGGTGAAGAGGTTCCGATCCGAGGACGGGGAAGACATCTTGTGTGTTCCCGCCATCTGCCCTGACCTGGCGATCATTCACGCCCAGGAAGGAGATGAATTCGGTAACATACGTCACAAGCTGGCGGTTTACGCCGACCGGTTGATGGCCGAGGCGTCTAAGACAGTAATTGTCTCCGTTGAAAAACTGATAAGCAATGAAGAAATAAGACGAGAGCCCTTCCTTACCACTATTCCTTCCCATCTTGTTGACGCGGTAGTAGAAATCCCTTACGGTGCGCATCCCTGCTCAAGCATGGGCCTTTTTTTACAGGATGAAGGCCACATAAAAGAATATATTGAGGCTTCAAAGGCACAAGAGACCTTTGATGAATACCTTGACAAATACGTTTATGGCCCCAAGACTATGAAGGAATACGTTGAGGCTATCGGGGGAAAGGAAAAACTTAAGGAGCTGGAAGTAAGATGGCCCTGAGTCCCCGAGAAATCATTGTCATTCTGCTTTCGAGGGAAATCATGGATGGTGAAGTATGCCTGGGGGCTGGGGTGGGCGGGATCGCCCTCTTCTCCGCGCTCCTGGCCAGAAAGTTGCACGCCCCGAACCTTCACATCCTAGGCACGGGAAACGACCCGGAACCGGAGGCCTTTTTCGAGGCCGTAAACGATATGAGGTGTTACCGTCGTTCGGAGTCTTATATGGACTTCTTCGAGGTGTTCAGGCTTTCCGAAAGGGGCATGGGGTTTTCCGTGTACTCAGGGATGCAAATAGACCGGTTCGGCAACATAAACCTCCATTTTATAGGCGATTACCCGGACAGGATAAAGGTCATAGGCCCTGGTGTCGCAAATACCTCGTTCGGCATTACCTGCAGCAGGACCATCCTCTACCTCCCTGCACAATCAAAGAGGACACTCGTCGAGGCAGTGGACTTCATATCCGTTGCCGGCTTCTTGGGTGGTGAAAATGAGAGGGAGAGGGCCGGGATAATGACCCATGGACCAACGGTGTGCGTCACACCAATGGCCATCTTTGACTTCCACCCTGTTACAAAGGCCATGAGGTTGAAGTCGATCAATGAGGGCTTCGGCCTCGAGGATGTCCTGAACAGTATGGGATTTACTCCCATTCTGCCTGGAGATGCGGATATCACCCCCCCCCCAACCAAAGAAGAAATAGACACACTACGTTTCCTGGACAAATATTCCATACTGAGGGGATCGTAACAGCCTCTGTGTCAAGTGAGACACTTACCCCTTGATAAATTAGTGTAAGGCGCGTAAGAAATTCACTATGAAAACAACAGCAGTAAAAATCCGACCCCGAAGGGGCCGGCTTTGATTTAACCCCTGGAAGGGGATGAAACTGCCTTGCCCCCAAAGGGGGCAAGGCTTTGAGTTGCCCTTGTTATTTGATTCGCTTGTCCTTATGTTGTCTTACTCTTTAT
>JAXHTA010000251.1:0-5928 GCA_034190285.1 Thermodesulfobacteriota bacterium
GTAAAACCGTATACGATCGCTCTCGCGAAATAGTATTGAAAACCAAAGGCGTTGATGTCGATGTTCTTCGGAATTGTGGCGTGGGACTAAATTTTGTCGATGGTCCAAACCAGGCTACATGGCCGGACTATTCCCTTGTTCTAAACAAAGGATTGACGGGAATGATTGAGGATATAGAATCTCACAAGAAGAGACTGGATATCGGGCAATATGTCGACTTGAAAAAACTCGATTTTTATGAGGCTGCTTCCCTATCACTACATGGGATGATCACCCTTGCCCAAAGGTATGCCTCATTGGCAAGAGAAACTGCGGAAAAAGAGAAAGACCCGGCGAGGAGGGAGGAATTAAGGAAAATTGGTGAGACCTGCGAGAGGGTCCCTGCCTATCCCGCCAGAGATTTTCGTGAAGCCATCCAGGCGGTATGGTTTGCCGTCTATGGGGCATGGATGGAATCACCAGCAATACTTCATATGGTCCCTGTGAGATTTCCCCAATATATGTATCCTTTTTACATTGAGGATAAGAAGAAAGGGAGAATCTCAGATGAGGAAGTGATAGAGCTGCTACACTTTTACTTTTTAAAACTCAACACTATCTCTTTTCCCCTATCTCCCGATATGGCGCCATGGAATCAAAGTAGGCTGGGACAGCAGTTGACCATAGGGGGCCTAACACCGGATGGCGAGGATGCAACAAATGAATTAGATTTTCTTGTGTTAGAGGCCCAGCGTCGGATAATGCTCCCTGAACCTTTGATTGCCCTAGTTTATCACGATAAGCTATCCAATGAGTTCTTGATGAAGTGTGTAGAGTTGATAAGGACGGGAATAGGGCAGCCTGCCTTCCACGATGCGAGGAAAGCGATTGAAAGCCGCATTTACTTTGAGCAGGCACCATTGGAGGAAGCGAGGAATGTCGCTATAGTCGGTTGTCTCCAGCCGACGATACCAGGCTATACCGACGGGTTCTGGGAAGCACGATTTAACCTTGCCAAGATGGTGGAGCTGGCCCTAAACAATGGCAAAGATCCACTAACAGGAGTCCATTTGGGTCCCCAGACGGGCGAGGCAGAGGAATTCACAGGTTACGAAGAGTTTTACGGGGCCTGCAAAAAGCAACTGCAATACTTCATTCCATTGGTACGGGACATCTCTCGACTTGCATGGAACACGATACGAGATTTTCCGACACCTTTTGGCTCTATGTTTGTCCATGACTGCCTGGAAAAAGGCCAGGATATAGTTGACGGAGGGGCAAGATATTCTTTTGCGGACGGGCAGTGCTATGGCGGAGGAGTTGATGCGGCAAATTCCTTGGCCGCAATCAAGAAATATGTCTTTGAAGAAAAGAGTATCGATATGAGTCAAATGATGAAGGCTCTTGCCGCAAACTTCGAAGGCTACGAAGAGATCCATCGCATGTGTAAAGAGGCGCCGAAGATTGGTAATGATGATATGTATGTAGATTCCATTGCCAGAGACATGCATGAATTCATTTATCAGGAACATCAAAAGAAGCCGGACTACTTGGGCCGTTTTTCTATCCAGCCAGGAGCTTATTCTGTCACGGCCCACTGGGCCTTCGGGCGATTCACCGGGGCGTTGCCGAACGGGAGGAAGGCCAGAATAGCTTTGACCGATGGTTCGGTTTCCGCCCAGCCCGGGACGGATGTGAAAGGTCCCACCGCTTTAGCCAAGTCGGCCGCGAGAATAATCGATACAGTGAAGTATAATTCGAACCATCTAAATATAAAATTCCATCCTTCAGCTTTAAAAGGGACGGAAGGGGCCAACAAACTCCTTTCTTTGATAAAGACATATATGGATTTAGGGGGGTATCATGTGCAGTTTAATTGTGTAACGTCTGAGACACTCAGAGAAGCACAATTGAATCCGGCTAAATACCGTAATTTAATTGTGAGGGTTGCGGGTTTCAGTGCATTTTTTGTCAATCTAGAACCGGGTGTGCAAAATGAAATTATTGCAAGAACAGAGTTGAGCTTTCAATAACAAAGTATGTTTGTTGACCTAGCGACCATTACACAAAGACAGGCTATATTCCTTACAATATCAATCCAAGAAAAGGAGGACAATATGATGATGCCAGATCAAGAGACAAATATAGCCTTTGAGGTTACTGAAAGGGTGATGAGGGAGAGAGAGGAATTGTTTTCAGCTCCTCCTAATGTGGATACAGACAAACTCAAGATCGAACTTGACGTTTATAGGGGAAGCGAGGCCAAGTCCCCGGCCATGCGCAGGGCTGAGGTTCTTAGTAGATTGTGTCATGAAAAACCCATATTTATTGATAACAATCCTATCGTGGGGAACTTGACCAAATACAAATATGGGGGTTATTTTGCTCCGTATAGTCACTTCAGTTGGACAAAAGGCCTAAAAGGGTTTGCTTTACAGAGGGGCGCCACCACTCAGATGACAGAGGACGATCTGGATTGGATAAAGAAGGCAGGGGACTATTGGGAAGGTAAGACCATATACGATCGCTCTCGTGAAATAATATTGAAAACCAAAGGCGTTGATGTCGATGTCCTTCGGGATTGTGGCGTTGGACTAAATTTTGTCGATGGTCCAAACCAGGCAACGTGGCCGGATTACTCCCTTGTTCTAAACAAAGGATTGACGGGTATGATTGCAGATATAGAATCCCATAAGAAGACACTGGATATCGGGCGATATGACGACTTGAAAAAACTCGATTTTTATGAGGCTGCTTCCCTATCACTACATGGGATGATTACCCTTACCCAAAGGTATGCCTCTTTGGCAAGAGAAAAGGCGGAAAAAGAGAAAGACCAGGCGAGGAGGCAGGAATTAAAGAAAATTGCTGAGACCTGTGATAGGGTTCCCGCCTATCCTGCCAGAGATTTTCGTGAGGCCATCCAGGCGGTATGGTTTGCCGTCTATGGTGCATGGATGGAATCTTCAATAATACTTCATATGATCCCTATGAGGTTTCCCCAATATATGTATCCTTTTTACAGGAAAGACAAGGAGGAAGGGAGGATTTCAGACGAGGAGGTAATTGAGCTGCTACACTTTTATTTCTTAAAGCTAAATACTATCTCTTTTCCTTTATCTCCCGATGCAGCGCCATGGAATCAGAGTAGGCTGGGGCAGCAGTTGAGCATAGGAGGATTGACACCGGATGGAGAGGATGCAACCAACGAATTAGATTTTCTTGTGTTAGAGGCCCAACGCCGTATAATGCTCCCTGAACCTTTGATCGCCCTCGTTTATCACGATAAACTATCAAACGAGTTCTTGATGAAGTGTGTTGAGTTGATAAGGACAGGAATAGGACAGCCTGCCTTTCACGATTCAAGGAAGGCGATTGAAAGTCGTATATACTTTGAGAAGGCACCGCTGGAAGACGCGAGGAATGTGGCGATAGTCGGTTGTCTCCAGCCAACGGTAGGAGGTTATACTGATGGGTTCTGGGAGGCACGCTTTAACCTTGCCAAGATGGTGGAGCTGGCCCTAAACAATGGCAAAGATCCACTGACAGGAGTCGAGCTGGGTCCGCAGACGGGCGAGGCAGAGGAATTCAAGAGTTATGAAGAGTTTTACGGGGCCTGCCAAAAGCAACTGCAATACTTTATTCCATTGGTGCGGGACATTTCGCGAGTTACATGGAACACAATACGAGATTTTCCTACACCTTTTGGCTCTATGTTTGTCCATGACTGCCTGGAAAAAGGCCAGGATATTGTTGACGGAGGTGCAAGATACTCTCTTGCGGATGGTCAGTGCTATGCAGGGGGAGTTGATGCGGCAAATTCCTTGGCTGCAATTAAGAGAAATGTCTTTGACGAAAAGAGTATCGATATGAGTCAAATGATGAAGGCTCTTGCCGCAAACTTCGAAGATTACGAAGACATTCATCGCATGTGTACAGAGGCGCCGAAGATCGGCAATGATGATTTGTATGTCGATTCCATAGCCAGAGACATGCATGAATTCATCTACCACGAACATCAAAAGAAGCCGGACTATTTAGGCCGTTTTTCTATCCAGCCAGGAGCTTATTCAGTCACGGCTCACTGGGCTTTCGGAAGATTAACTGGAGCTTTGCCAAACGGGAGGAAAGCCAGAATAGCTTTGACCGATGGTTCGGTTTCAGCCCAGCCCGGAACGGATGTAAAAGGCCCCACTGCATTAGCCAAATCTGCCTCGAGAATAATCGACACAGTGAAATATAACTCAAACCATTTAAATATGAAATTTCATCCTTCAGCCCTGAAAGGAAATGGCGGGGCCAATAAACTCCTCTCTTTTATAAAGACATATATGGATTTAGGCGGGTATCATGTACAGTTTAATTGTGTGACCTCTGAGACACTTAGAGAAGCACAATTGAACCCCGATAAGTATCGTAATTTAATTGTGAGAGTTGCAGGTTTTAGTGCGTTTTTTGTCAATCTGGAGCCGGGTGTGCAAAATGAAATTATTGCTAGAACAGAGTTGAGCTTTCAGTAGCAAAATCCTCCTGGTTCTTGACATTGAGGTTCTACTCCGAGGGTTGATGGCTTTTGGGGGCAGGAGATATGTCCAGTTGATGATAGAGAAGGTCCAAGACCCCAAACGGACTGGTACTTATGAGCGGTGAAAGCATTAAAGGCTTGATATACAACATTCAAGGTTATTCTATCCATGACGGTCCTGGCATAAGAACAACTGTATTCATGAAGGGATGTCCTCTTAAGTGCAAGTGGTGTTCCAATCCAGAATCAACGAATGCCTTCCCCGAAATTCTCCATATTCAAGGCAAGTGTGTCAAATGTTATCGCTGCGCAGAGACGTGTACCTATGGTGCCATAAGCATCCCCCGAAAAGGTGAGTTTATCAGAATCAACAGGGCGGTATGTTCGGAATGCCAAGAACATTTATGTGCAAAGGGTTGCTTTCAGGGAGCCCTGGAGATAGCTGGCCGTTACATAACCCAAGATGAACTGTTACAAGAGGTACTAAAAGACTCTCTCTTTTATCGTAATTCTGGCGGTGGTGTCACTTTGTCGGGAGGAGAGGCTCTATATCAACATGAATTCGCCTTTCAGTTTCTAAAGAAATGCGGAGAAAAGGGTATCCATACGGTCCTGGATACTTCAGGCCAGGCCCCTTGGGAGATAATTAGGGATATATTGAATTATACAGATATTGTTTTTTTTGACGTTAAACATATGGATCCGGCCGTCCACAAGAGGCTTACTGGGGTATCCAATGAACAAATCTTAAAGAACCTGGAGGCAACTGCCCTACTGGCCATAGTACCCATAATCATCCGTATTCCAGTGATACCAGGACATAATGATTCAAAAAAGAACATGGAAGACACCGCAAGGTTCATTAGGAAACTGGGGATTAAGGAAGTGAATCTTCTACCTTACCACAGATTAGGCATGAGCAAATACAAGGGCCTTGGCAGGAAATACCCATTAGGTGAAGACATTATACCACCTAACGACACAGATATGGAGCGGATAAGGGGCATTTTTGTATCTTACAACTTGCGTTGCTCTATGGGTGCAGAATGATTTTAAGATAGTAATGACATATGGTTCTATGATAATGTTGGTTCCTGGCTTTTCTTGGTGAACTCTAAACGTGGAAGGAAATCGTGATTTAATCAAGCTGGGAACCATGTACACACTTTTGAACGTTACCAATATATTTGAGAATTTACCCATCAATATAAAGGCAGAGGTCTTCGAGGTGTTTGTTTCTACTCCGGATATCAGAATAGAACGGATAATCTCTAAAGGACATACTTCGCCAGATACTGGATGGTATGATCAAGACGAGAATGAGTGGGTAATAGTACTTGAAGGGGCAGGGTCACTAGCTTTTGACGGTGGCGAAGAAGTTAACCTGAAAAGGGGCGACTTTATCAATATACCCAAAAACAGAA
>JAXHTA010000252.1:0-5913 GCA_034190285.1 Thermodesulfobacteriota bacterium
TCGATATCTTCCAGTAAGGGTCATCACAATTAAAATATTTTGTCCACTCTTCAAATGCTTCCTTTCCTCTGGGCTCTTCTGACTCGCTCATCTTATCCTCCGTCTTATATTGATCTAATATTTTCCACACTGCACACAAACGATTCGGCCAGCGCAGTGACACGGCTTATTGACATGGGAATAGAACCTTTTCTGGTCACATCTTCGGTGATTGCCATATTAGCCCAGAGACTGGTGCGAGTCATCTGCAATGACTGCAAAGAGGAATACACTCCGGATGAAGAGTCCTTACGGAATATCGGTTTGACACCTGAAGTATTCACAGGTACAAAGATCTATCGTGGCATGGGATGCCCCTCGTGCCTGAATACGGGCTATAGTGGAAGGACAGGAATATTTGAAATAATGATCCTGAACGACGCGCTAAACAACCTTATATTGAGGACCTCTGATGCCAATGCCATAGAACGGAAGGCTATTGAACTGGGAATGACCACCCTTCGCCGGGACGGGACGCAAAAGGTCAGAGACGGCATTACTACCATTGAGGAGGTCTTTCGAGTTACCCAGCAGTAGGCAGAACCCTCTGGAATACTGGAATGATACGTGAAAGGCTTGTGAAATCTCAGAAAGTCCGAAAAAACAAAAGGGCCATGTGGGTCGCTATTGTAGAAGCTACAAAGGCTTTAGACACATGATCGCCGCAAAGAACATCTTGGCCGTGATCTTTGACTGTGACGGTGTGATGTTTGACTCCCGGCAGGCCAACATCAAATACTACAATCGCATTCTCGCACACTTCAGCCTCCCGCCCATGACACAAGAAGAAGAGACCTTTGTCTATATGCATACGGCAGACGAATCAGTGCGCTACATCTTCAGAAAAACGCCTTTTTTGAAGGAGGCCAACGCCCACAGAAAAAAGATGAGTTACAGCCCTTTTATCAAAGATATGGTCATTGAACCAGGGTTGAAGGAATTGTTGACGGATATCAGGCCTCGATTCGGCCTGGCAGTCGCCACGAACAGGAGCAACACCATCGGGGAGGTCCTATCGACCCACGGCCTAAATGATTATTTTGACATCGTTGTCTCATCGTTGGACGTGAAAAACCCCAAGCCGGATCCCGAATCGCTGTTCAAGATACTCGATTTTTTTGAAATCAGGCCTGATCAGGCCCTTTATGTGGGCGATTCTCGAGTGGATCTTGATTTGTGTCTGGCCGCTCGCGTGCCCCTGATAGCATATAAAAATAAGGCTTTGCGGGCAAATATCCACGTTAAGGGCATGAAACAACTCAAGAAAATCCTTGATTCGCCAGGCACTTCTCGTTTTTAAGGTTCTTTTGATTAAGGAGTGCATGGGCAGGGGTCGGAATTTGGATGACAGTAAGGCGAGTCAGGCAAATACGGCACATCAGATTCCAGAGCAGGCAACCACCCCACATTGTAGGCAGATGTTGTCTCTGTTCCAACCACTAGTGTGCTGCCGGTTATTTCTGCCTCAATCCACCACGCGGATTGCTTCAAGTAAATGTAATCAAAATTGCCTACCCCGTTTTCATCAGTTGTAACCAAGACAGGCACCGAGCCTGCCGCGGAACTTGGCGGGGTCAGCTGGCAGTCGTAATTTACGTCTTCACCGTTAGGCACGCAGTCGCCACAGAGATCGGGATTATAGCCGTCCAGAATCAGGTTCCTATTTACATCCTCATTCTCGTACGCCCCTGTTTGGCCCGAGAACAGATCACCAGTGGCATATCGAGTGGGCCATGCCCGCAGGGTGACCGTTGTCTGGACAGGGTTTCCTGCGGAATCCGTCACCAGCACGGACATAGGCATGATATAGGCCGTATTGGTCGCGTTTGAGCTAATTTTGGTTGACTGGCCAATTACGACCGACCCTGCGGTCCCACCTATAACGACGGCGATATCACTGAAGATGTCGGGATCATTAACCATACTCGCCCTCACTGTTACCCCCTCCGCTCCCGAACTCAGGGCACCGGATGTAAACGTTGAGACTGCAAGGCCGTTGAAATCCGTAAACACAACGGAGGGTGATACGTGTTCTCCGCCGCCTATGGGATCCACAAGAGTGAAGCTCACAGCAGCCCCTCCCACAACCTGGTCTGTCACATTCTTCACCACTGCCATCAGTGAGGTGGAATAATCCGTATCCCCGGTGCTGGGGGCTATTGTGGTGCTGCCGGCCTGGACCGCAATCTGACTGGCTTCGGATGAAGGCGCAGAGATGGCAACACTCATTAAATCTGAAATTGTGGAGTCACTTGCATCAGAGACCTGAATGGTTGCTAGCCCTGCCTGGGTCGACGTAAGTGTGGCCGAAACCCAGCCGTTAGTCACGGCCTTTTCCAACGCTGCTGTCATGCCATCCCAGACTCCCACAGTGGTCCCAAATATGACCCTTGTGGTCGGAGCAGGGGCGCTGACCAGGACCTGAAGCGGTACCTGTATGTCCAGGCCTGGAATGGGGTCCTTTTCAGGTGAGACTATACCGAACACGGAGCCGAATGAACCCACATCATACTTGGTCATTGATTCGGCGCCCTGGGCCTCCGCTCTGACCCAAACGTCTCCGGGCGACGTTCCCGTAACCCACACCGTCAACTCCCCGGAAAAGTCTGTTGTGCCGCTGGATGGTGCAAGAGTCGCCGTACCGAATGTCAAGATCGGATTCGGATCAACTGCCACGGTCACAGGGGCGCCATAGATTGGACTGGAAGCAGCATCCAGCACGGTGATTTTCAGGGTGGCCGTTGCCGATTGGGGCACATCCGCAACAAGACTCGAAGTGTCACTGAGAAGAGTAATAGTCGTGCCTGTAACCAGGACCGGGATGCTCCTCGATGAAATCCCCGATACCTCAGCTGTTATCGTCTCAGTCCTGTTGTTTCTTTCCGAGCCTGATTTGAATTTCACCTTGGCCTCACCAAATGCGTCTGTAACCGCACTTGAGGCGCTGAGCTGCCCGCCCGTCGCGGTGAATGCCACAGTAATCCCTTCCATGGCAGCGTTAAATTCATCCAGGACTGTTGCAGTGACGGTCGTCTCTTCAGCGTTGTCGGTCTTCACAGTGTTCTTCGACAATCCCAATGCAAGGCTTCCCGGGACGGCTTCGCCCTCAGCGCCTCCTCCGCCACCGCCGCCGCACGAAATCAGGAGTGCGAGGGTGCTGATGAGGAGAAATAGAGAAGTCAAGCCGTATCGGAGATGTTCTTTTTTCATACTTTGCATAATATCGTGCGCTCCATGCCATGAATTTGCTTTTCAGATCCATCAACCTTAATTCTTCTTGCTTCGTTCAATGAATGCCTGGAATTCCAGGTCCTGATCTATCCAATCCGTCCTCTCGGCAAAAGCACCCGCAAAAGGCAGAATCCTCGGTTTAATAATTATCACCAGTTCAGTGCTCAATTCCGTTGAGGATTCGTATTGAAAGGCCTTCCCAAGAAGAGGGATATCACCTAAAATAGGCACCTTGCTGTTGTCAACCTGGTCCCTTTTTTGAATCAACCCGCCAATGATAAGCAGTTCTCTATCCTTCACCTTGGCAAAAGTGGCCATCTCTCTTACAGAAGTCTCGGGTGCCTGTACAACCCCACAATTTGTATTCGAGATATTCTTCAGGTCCAGGAGCCTGGTAATGGCGGGAAATAAGTATAATATAACTTCATCATCACCCATGATGTTGGCCTTGACACCCATGGTCAGCCCTTGAGTAACGGCGCCTATCTCGGGAGAAGAGGTCGTCACTCCACTCTCAGTGGTGGTCACATTACATCCCGTAAGATAGACGGTCTGTTCGCCCGCGCTTAAGACCGCGCCATGGCCGTTTAGGAGATTTATTTTTGGGTTTGAGATCAATGTGGTATCACCATATTCTTCAAAAGCGGATACGACACCTTCCCAGTCCTCCGGAGAGGTTATTGTAATTTCTCTAAGAAAATCGCCAACATTAAAGTGGTCCTCCGAATTCCATATAAGCCCCTCGGTTTCGCTTCCGAACCTGACCTGTCCACTGAATTTTCTTGACTTAAAGATGTTACTCCAATCAACACCGGTTTCATGTTGTTCTGACAAAGCCACTTCAATGATTTTCGCCTCAATAACAACCTGCTTGTAGGCTTCCGTCTCCAACAAAGACAGATATTTTTCAACATCTTTATGTATTTGTTTCGGCGCGCTTAGGGTGATCATCCCCAATACCCTGTCAATAATAGGCTCAGGACAGTCACTACATTTTACTATCTGGCTCAGGGCTTTTTCAACATCATCCCAAAACTTGAACTCTGCACTTTCAATCGTAAGTTCCGCTTCAGCCTTTAATCCGGCTTCCGCTCCCTCCCCTCCGGTGTCCGGCAGCATATCGCCCCCGATAGTAGTGCTGAATTCTTCACTGAGCGACGGCATGCTCAGATAATAGTTCTTGGTCTCCTTGTATTTAAGTACTATTGTATTGCCACTCACCTCATAAAAATAGTCAAGCTGTCTCAGGATATTGTCCAGCGCATCCCAGAAATCATCCTCAGGCCTGATATCGGGATCCACGAGTTCTCCCGGTTTCACATCATCGGCCCAGGTCACGGAAAGTCCTTTAAGGCCGGCAAGGACCTTAATAACCTCCTGGAGGGGAACCTTGCCTGCCTTGGTGTTGATTGCGGCTCCAACAGGGAGGTAGGGCTTGCCTGCCTTCATTTCGATCTCCAGGGGCCTCAATTTGTAACCTGCTTCGTCTTCCAGCTCACCTGTAGTATTGAGGCCTTTGGGTCTTGTTGCGGAGTCCTGGGGCGGCTCCAGGTTTACTCCCGGCTCTATGGAGGCCAGCTTGCCGTGGGGACCACACCCCGACAACATCATGAACACTACAAATGACCAGACAATAACGCTTTTGTTTTTCATTCTAGTCTTCCCCCTGGTTGCAAAGCGTTTGAATCTTCTTAAGGACAGCGCTTTCCGTATTTCTATCCATAGAAAACCCGGAAAAACTTATCTCTCTATATCTTTTGCATGCCTCGTTTATCCTTGTCTGTGCTTCGTACAGCCGGGCAATTGCCATGCTCACCTCTAGAGAAGGTCCAAACAGGTCTTCATGTCTTCGGTAGATGTAAAGGGCATTACCATAGTCCTTTTCTTTTTCCAGAAAAAGACCGTAATCATAAAATGCCTCGGGGATTTTCTGGCCTGCCTTCTTCGTAGCTACCTCAAACAATTGTCTGGCATCATCCGGTTTCCCCATTCTCGCAGCAGACAGGGCGGCATAAAGGGCGGCCCCCGAATCTTTTGGGTTTAGTCTGAGGGCTTCTCCGGATAAATAGTAACTCCTGGAAAAATTGCCGAGGATGTAATGAAGATATGCGGTCTTCTTAATCAGATCAATATTATCCTTCCAAATATCAAAGGCCTTCTCGTATAAGCTGAGTGCATCTTCGTGGTTGCCCTGAGATTCAAGGTTATGGGCCTTAAGAATAAGCTCCTGGGCCTCCTGGCGATTCTCCTTTTTGCGCTTCAGTATCCTCGCTGGCTGGAGAATCTCTTCTGAGAACTTGCGGACAACAAGTTCTCCCCTACCCTTATCAGCCTCAGCCTTTTCAGGTATGGGCTTCACTATAAAGGTGTTCAATTTCTCTTCAATAGCAAGGCCCTTCAGGTCCAGGATGATGTCCATTGCCAGGTCCCAGGGCACTTCTTTCAGGGCCAGGGTAAGGTCTCCCTCCACTTCATCATCGACAATTATGTTCTTGCCGCTTATCTCGGCAAAGAGACGGAAGACATTGTGGATATCAGTCTTAAAGAAATCGAGGGATATCTTCTCACCCGTATATACCTCGACCTTTTCTTTTTCTTCCTTTTTCTCTTTCTCCTCCAACTCCTCCGGCCAGCCAAACAAAG
>JAXHTA010000253.1:0-5898 GCA_034190285.1 Thermodesulfobacteriota bacterium
AGCCCGTCTTCATGCCTCCGTATTTCGTCAGATACATCGCAGTAACAAGCGCCTTGTTACCGGCTCCGACTACAACCGCATCAAATTTATCATCTGCCATACTATCCCTTTCCCTCCTTTTTGTGGAATACTCATCTAATGACTGATTCTCCTCATCACGGAAGTCAGTCCTAGAATCTCACCTCTCCCGGAAATTGCCTGACCGGTTCCGGAAACTGCTTTCGATAGGCCTCCTGAAGCTCCTTTGATGGGAAGATGTTCTCAATCGGGAGTAACTTCTTCGGGGGGGTAACGGGCATATAGGGTATATAGTCCGTTGGAACACTTCTCATAAGCTCCCTGAGTGTAAACCACTCATCGGGATTTTTATATCCGAGACCATATTCAGGCGCATTCCATGTGTTAAAACCCCTTTCTTCAAAGTTTATATCATTGGCATACCCGGCCCAGTGAGCGGCGATTTCCATATTGATGCCTGTCTGCCTCATGTAAGGCCAGTTTTCAGTTATGAACAATTTCCCCGACCCGTTATAATATTCCTCGACGAGGGGCCCGTAACCCCATTCCTTGTCACCCACCCATACACGGGTGTGGTAGTAGTCACAATATCCACCTTTTACCGATACGGATCTGACGACCCAACACTCCCGCGGTCGGAGCGACCTTCTCATGACGCGATCAAACTCAGGTGAGTGGGGAGGATGTTTATGTTCCAGGGCCACGAAGTCGTAATAGGTCAAACCGTAGAGTCCATTGGCCATTGTTTCCCCAATGATCTGGTGGATCTCATCCCCTATCCTTCTCAAGAATCCGTTTGAAAACGTCTTATAGCTCCCGGCAACCGAATCATCACCGTTTGAAGGCGTAAGCCTCCTCACCTTCCTCAAGGACGGAAACCAGACCCAGGTGTCATGGTCCTTTTTCTTGTTGTTATAGCTCTGAATGAGTAAGCCGGCCCCCCTTATGTCAGGAGGATAGGTCCAGTGGACTAATATACTCCAGTCGATCCCTTTCTTTTTTTCTTCAGGGTACGCCGGGTCCAGATATTCTCTGGGCATGGGGGGATTTTTCTCTACTCTCCAGCCCTTTATTCTTCTTACCCCTTTCTCACGTGTAATCGTAAGGCATACACTCCCCCTGATCTGTGTCCCGTCAAAGTGCTGTGCCAGATAAGCCTTCTTGGCCACTTCAAGACCGGTTGTCCCAAATCGGGACATCTCCTCTTGGGGTGTGAGCTTAAGATTTATCGTTGGCCACCTTTTCTCCAGAATGAAATTGTCTTTGTTGCTCTCAAAGGCTTCCAGCCTGTCCTGACCCATACTGTATTTCTTAGTATCGTTACGTAAATATTTGTAGTTGTAGCAATCCTCAAACCCAAGACTCCACGTAGCGAAAACCAGTGAGGAAACAAAAAGAAAAAAAGAAAAGACTAATCCCTTCATTTTGCACCTCCTTACGAAAACAGTGGTTAGTTTAGGGTGCCATTAATAGGGCCTCTTGTTCCTATCCTGGGGCTTAATCAATCCCCAGTCTTCGGCTATAACCTGATAACAATTATAACCTCCGGCCCCCAACCCATAGCCCAGCGGATGCCATCCGCTCCCAGTGCCATAAAGACCCTTTATAGGAGTCCGATGGTCACTTAGCTCCATCATCGGTCGGTTCCAGCCGACCTGGCTGCTTACGCAATCCAGCAGGTTCCAGCAACCGTTGATAGGAGTGTGGCGAAGCCTATAAGTTATATCCCATGGACTGTCTATCCGGTACCCAATCACATTGTCCCAGGTCATGTTTGGGGCAAACTTGCCCCACATTTCAAGAACAAAATCCGCGTGTGGCTTCTTGAATTCATTCCATTCCTTCTCTGTAAAAACATCGGCAGCGCACGTATAAAGCTCATTTCCAGCGGCGCACTTTCCCGGAGGGGCCTGAGAGGGATCCCCCACTGAGGAAATGGAAGGGGACCACGTATTGGGAAAACCATGGATCAACGGCGATCCAGGCCATTCCCGCCCCAGTTTCCTTTTCCAGAATTCCCTGGATAAGGACCAGGGGTCCTTATCCATCAGGGCAATAAATGCAGTCTCATTTACGTCCGGGTCAAATTCGGCGGCCGTGTAATTCGGCGGTTCATGAAGGGCCCAGGCATCCCACCACCCTCCGGCGGAATAGAAGGCGGTAAGTGCCTTGGCCTTTCTCATGATGTGTTGAGGCAGGTGGTCTTCACCTATTAAGTCCAGACACATTGACTGGGGACTAAGACTACTTATCACGACCTTTGCCTCCACAACAGAACCGTCTTTGAGCCGGATTCCTTTGGCCCTCCCATTTTCCACTATTACTTTATCCACTTCGGTCCGGGTGAATATCTTTCCACCATTCTCTACGACAATCTTCTGGGCCGCATGGGCAGAGCTATGGGTCCCTCCCCGTATAAGCCCGAATTCCCTAGCCGCCGCCATGGTTATGACAATAAGATGCCATCCGTTCCCCTGGACATGAGCCGGACCTCCCCAGTAAGAGTAACCTCCCCTGTAAAGCCCACATTTCACCTCGACGCTTTCGAACAGCTCATCGCTTATTTGCATAAGAGATTTGTTCTCCCACGAGGGATCAATGGAGCCCTTGGGGCAGATCCTAAGCACGTTCTCAAAAAAAGGATCAGGTTGCCCGGCAGTCGGAGGTGTCCACAACCAGCGCTGAAATTCAGGATATATGAAATCATCCCAGAGCCTGCCGAACTTCAGTAACGCCTCTCCATCCCGAATGGAAAACTTCGCCGCACTGGCTGCGGTTTTTTCCCAATTTGGATCATTAACCCGGTTGTAAAACAATATGGCGCTATGATCCTCAATAAAGATGCCACCCGTGCTGGCCCTGGCATGCAAAAGTTCAGCGCCCTTTTCCTTGAAATCCGGAAAGTCTTCCCAGAGAAGGTCGTAGTAGAAAGTGCAGTGGGCAGTTGAGTGGGTGTTAAATGTGAATCCAGGGGCGGCAACTTCCTCTGTTGACCATCCGCCTCCCGCCTCGTGCCTTACCTCAAAAATGCCGGTCTTCATTCCGCCGTATTTGGTTAAATACATTGCGGTAACAAGACCTTTATTCCCTCCTCCTACTACAACGGCATCAAACTTTTCATCAGCCATGTCACATCTCCATTTCTAGAGTAACCCCTCTTTTTTAGCCTTTGCCACGGTGTCAGGCTCGGACCACCATTTGTTTCCCTTGAGGTCTTCCACCACGGCATTTGCCGCCAGGTAGCCGGCTCCCCAAATTACGCAACCACCCGGATATGAGGATGAACCTCCCACGTAAAGGTTCTTTATGGGAGTCCTGTGCTGAGAACATTCATCGTTTGGCCTCTGATAGCCCATCTGTAACGGCAGATAAGCACCATGTTTATAAGACCCTTCCACCATACTGGGAAATTTGTCCTCAATTCCCAACGGCGTAAAGACCTTGGTTTGCAGTATTGTGTCACCGTTCATGTTGGGAGCATATCTCTTAAGAGTGTCCAGACACTGGTTTCCTATCTTGTCCTGAAAGTCTATGTTGTACCACTTCTCTTTCCCCTCTTTCAGCCGGTATGGAACCGCCCGTGTAATCAGGCCGCTGCACCTGTTCGGAGGGGCTTGAAGAGGATCATGGACACTGGGAAAGGAACAGTGAAAACTCGCCTGTTCGGGAATCTCTCCCCTGTGGACGGCGTCCCAATCCTTTATTACATCTTCCTCGGTTTCGCATCCCAGTATGTATATCAGTGCATCATTAACCTGGGGATCGGATCCGGCTGCCGTAAAATTAGGCCGTTCTTCCAGACATAGATGCATAGTCAAAAGACTCGAATCCTCCCACTGCCATCCCTTGACCTTCTCTGTAAGGTCCTCTTCGAGGTTGTCCTCACCGACTAATTTCAGAAAGGTCTGGTGGGGATCAATGGTGCTTATAACCGCCTTGGCCTCCAGGGTCGTCCCGTCTTGTAACACTACTCCCTGGGCAGCCCCTTCCTTGATTATTATTTCATTCACTCTTCTAGGCCCAAGGGCTATCCCTCCATTTTCATGGATCATCTTTGCCAATGCCGAGGCAATAGTATGGGACCCGCCACGCGCTATCCTGTAATTGGAGGCCCTGTTCAAATAGAGAAGGACCAGATAACCCAGACCACCTAGGTCATAGTGTAACCCCCACATGCAGGACACATAAAGCATTAGTGCCCTAACCGATTCATGCTCAAAAAACTCGTGGACTATCTCCTGTGGACTCTTCTCAGAATATTCCAGCACCATCTTCCCAAGATCCGTGGCCTGTAACTGCCTTACCTGATCCAGAGGTGGGACCGCCGGTACATAGGTCGCCGGCGCTATAAAACCATCTACGCACATACCGGCAATCCGAGAAAGCTTTCGGTAACTCTCCGCATCCTTGGGAGAAATCCTGGCAATGGATTCACAGGTCTTCTCCATATCCGAATACAGACAAATGCACCTGCCATCGGAAAGCGGAAGGGCAAACTGAACATCAGGATGAATATGCCGGCAGTTATAGGCCTCGAAATCAATGTCTTTGTATATGGGGGCATAATCCGCCATCATCATATAAATGCTGTGGGTGTTAAATAGATAGTCCGCTAAGAGAAGTTCATCAGTGGCCAATCCTCCCCCTATTTCATACCTTTTATCCAATACCAGAACCTTCAGCCCGGCCTTGCTCAGGTAAACTCCTGCTTCCAGACCGTTCGGACCTGCCCCAATGATGATTACATCAAACTTCTTGTCCATGAACTTACCCTCCTTATAAAATTGGCTCAATCGGTTAATAGCTTTGCGCCTCTCACTCACCTTCGTCTTCCCGGGGAAGAAGTATAGGGTGATAAGTCGGCTCTGCAAGACATTTCAGTAGGGCCTCTGCTTCTCTTCCTTGGGATTCCTCAACCCAAGGTCTTCGGCTATGGCCTTGTAGCAATTATACCCCCCGGCCCCCTGTCCGCATCCCAAGGGGTGCCATGCGCTACCAGTGCCGTATAGTCCCTCTATAGGGGTCTTGTGATCGCTTAACTCCATCATTGGCCGATACCAACCAACCTGGCTGCCTACAATGTCCAAAAGGTTCCAGCACCCGTTGACAGGAGTATGGCGAAGCCTGTGGGTTATATCCCATGGACTTTCAATACTGTACCCGATTACATTGTCCCAGGTCATGTTGGGGGCGAACTTGCTCCACATATCGAGAACAAAGTCCGCATGGGGCTTCTTGAAACTGTTCCACTCCTTCTCTGTAAATACATCGGCAGCAGAGGTATACAGTTCGTTACCTGCCGCGTATTTACCAGGAGGGGCCTGGGTCGGATCGCCCATTGATTCAATAGAAGGAACCCAGGTATTGGGAAACCCTTGAATGATCGGGGCTCCGGGCCACTCCCTCCCCAACTTCCTCTTCCAGAACTCCTTGGATAAGGACCAGGGGTCCTTGTCCATTAGGGCAATAAACGCCGTCTCATCTACATCAGGATCAAATTCCGCGGCCTTGTACTTGGGAGGCTCATGAAGGGCCCAGGCATCCCACCACACGCCGGCAGAATAAAAGGCGGTTAAGGCCTTTACCTTCCTGATGAGGCTCTCTGGTAAGTGTCCTTCCCCGATCAGCTCCGTGCACAAGACCTGGGGCGTTACTGTGCTTACCACCACCTTGGCCTCCACGACAGTGCCGTCCTTAAGGCGAATTCCCTTTGCCTTGCCGTTTTCAATGAGCACCTCATCGACTTCAGACCGCGTGAATATCTTGCCACCGTTTTCCACCACAATCTTCTGGGCGGCATGGGCAGAGCTATGGGTCCCACCCCTTATGCCCCCGAATTCCCTCGCTGCCGCCATGGTGATAGCCAGCATATGCCATCCG
>JAXHTA010000254.1:0-5888 GCA_034190285.1 Thermodesulfobacteriota bacterium
CCTCCTTCACCTTACCCCTTTATCACAGCAGCCTGGTTTCACCACCCCTAACAGTCTTTTTTTGCGGACTCATCGCATGTTTTGTCCATATTACATGAGGAACATCCGCAGGCGCAGTCTGCATCTTCCTTTGAGCTCTTCCAAAAGCGCTGCATCACATATATACCAGCCAATGCTACGATCAGGATGATCAGTAGATTTTGCATAAGGACTCCATCAATATCCCATGGCCTTGCCGATCTGAAACACAAGTATGGCCAGGACAAAGGCAAAAAGAGTATTGAAGGCCATGGAAAAGGCCCCCCATTTCCAGGACCCGGCCTCGCGCGCGATACAGACCACCGCCACAAAGCAGGGTGCATAGAAGATAGTAAAGATGATTAGACTGCAGGCGACAAGCGGGCTCCATGCAGGTGAATTGGCTAGTGCGTCTGAAAGGGATTCGCTTTCTTCAGGATCCACTTCTCCAAGGGAGTAGGCGGTTCCTAGGGTTGAGACCACTATTTCCTTTGCTGCAAAGCCGCCTACCAGTGCAATATTGGTGCGCCAGTCAAACCCTGCCAACTGGGTGATACCCTCCAGAACGATGCCGATGCGACCGGCCAGGGAGTATTTGAGCCCTGCCTCAGCCTCAGCCTGATTAATGACTTGAAGACGCTCTTTCAGATCCTGTGCTGCATTAGAAAACTCGGGGTTCTCATCTGCAGACAACATTTCCTGAACCACGTATTCAGGCGCTGCCATGGTTATGGCGGTACGCTGTTCACCGAATTCCTTAACCTTTGAATCCGGCAAGCCTGGAAATGTCATCATAGCCCAGAGAATGATTGCAATACCCAGGATGACTGTACCTGCTTTTTTGATGTACTGCCATGTCCTTTCCCAGGTATGAATTATAAGCCCCTTGAAAGTGGGAAACCTGTAAGGTGGAAGTTCCATGACAAATGGTGTGGCAGCGCCCTTTATGACAGTCATTCGCAGAAGCTTTGCTGCGAGCAGGGAACCCCCCCAGGCAATGAGGGTAATGACGAACATGGCAACCGCCTCCTTTTCGGCAAAAAACGCCGCAATCAGCAGTGCAAACACGGGCAATTTTGCCCCGCAGTTCATGAAAGGTGCGGTCAAAAGCGTTGCCAGTCGTTCTCGGGGGGATCTTAGGGTCCGCGTGGCCATGACACCGGGTACTGCACAGCCCCCTGCAATACCGCCCGATACGATAAAGGCCATCACTGAGTTTCCATGAAGCCCAAACATACGGAATACCCTGTCCAGCATATATGCGACCCGTGCCAGATATCCGGAATCCTCCAGGATGGAAATACCGAAGAACATAAACATGATTATGGGCACAAACCCCAACACACCTCCCACCCCGTCAATGATACCCGAGACAACAAGGGATTTGAACAGCCCGTCAGGTAGATGGGTGGATGCCAGATCACCCAGCCATCCGAAAAATCCCTCCAGCCATCCAACGGGCATTTCGCTATAGGTGAAGGTAAATTGATAAAGACCCATGACCACTGACAGCATGATGAGGGGGCCCAAGAACCGGTGCGTCAGTACAGTATCGATTTTGTCGGAGGTGTAGAGCCTGTTTTGATCATACTGCCTGTGAATAACGCCTTGTTTCAGGAGTGCGTTGATAAAACCGTAGCGATGGTCTGAAATCAGGGCCTCAGGCTCGGTCGCAAGCGTGTTATGTAAATGCGCTGACACTTTCTGCACCATAACCTCCAGCTTTGCAGCAAGATCAGGATTCAGCTTTCTACCCTTTTCAAGGATCTGAGAATCGTTTTCCAGATACTTCAAGGCCACCCAGCGGGCAGGATAGAGGTCGGTGAGAAAGTCCTGGGCCTTTATTTTGGCTTCCATCTCCCCAAGGGCCTTGTCCAGATCATCCCCGTAGGATATGACAAGGGGGGCGATTGTTTCGCTCTCTTTGGCCTTTGAAAGGGCTGCTCCCATCAACTCCTCTTTCCCCTGACCAGTTCTCGCCACCGTGGAGACAGCGGGGACCCCGAGCAGTTCGGAAAGCTTCTGTGTGTCAATTTCGATTCCCCGGGTTTTGGCCACATCGATCATGTTCAGGGACAGTACCAGGGGGACTCCCATCTCCAGGAACTGGATTGCCAGATAAAGATTCCGCTCCAGATTGGAGGAATCGACGATGTCGATGACCACTTCCGGTTTTTCAGTAATTAGAAAGTCCCTGGCCACGATCTCTTCTACAGAATAGGCAGTAAGGGAGTAGGTACCGGGTAGGTCGACTATATTTATGCGTTTCCCTTTGTGTCTATAGGAGCCCTCTTTCTTCTCCACGGTCACTCCCGGATAGTTGCCCACGTGCTGGCGGGCCCCGGTGAGCGCATTAAAAAGGGTTGTCTTGCCGGAGTTGGGATTGCCGGCCAAAGCAATGGTTGGTTCCATGTCTATTCTACCTCAACTTCGATGTGTTCGGCCTCATTGTTGCGGAGGGTAAGGGTAAAGCCCATCACCTTTAGGGCAACCGGGTCATACAAAGGCGCCCGGCCCTGGATTTTGATGGCCGTGCCAGGGACAAGTCCCATGTCCCGAATGCGCCTGCCCAGTTCGCCGCCTACCTTGATGGCGGAGATAGTACCGGCCTGGCTTTCTTTCATCTGCCGCATGATGATTTTGCTCATTGTTTATGCCTCCTTATCAAAACTCTATAGCGATCTGGCCCAGGGCGGTATACCCATCATCCCCATCATCTGCGTCACCGCTATGCTAGTCATCCCTATTGGAGATGCAGGACGCTCCAACGAGAAGTTCAACATCGCTTTCTTCGGAGGTGGCATAACTAAGGTCAGACCCGTAAATCTCGATCTTTTCCTCGCCGGGCCTCTCCACGTACCCGTTGAAAACGTACCCGGAAGCGGAAAATACTGCATTTTCATAGCCCACCAATACCGCCTTTTCGTTGAACTCTCCCGGAAGCAAGGTCATGGGCTGATCCACAGCCTGGTCATCCGGAAGATGGGTAGAAAGGGCCCAGAACGGCACAAACATATTGCCTGCGGATACAAAAAATGGACATTGATCTGAGTTTCCAAGGGTTACGGTGCTAACATCCAGATCAAAGCCGGATTCTTCATAATTGAAAGGGTCTTCATACAGGAATAACGTTTCCAGGTGGACCCAGTGAAGTTTATCTCAAGCCGCTTGTTGCGCCTTCACTTTCTTCGCGTCTTTTGAGACCGAAGACCCTAAACCGTTCCAGGAGGATGTCTGAGAATACGTCCCTATAAATCATTCATGGTCAGCCAAGACCTGGGTAAGTCTTTTCCTCAAAAACTCCAGTCTCCTGGACTCAAAAGCTTTTCTTGTATGCTCCAGGCCCTCTAACCCTCTCTTAAGGCGTCTTTCAGCTTGCGTTCGTTGCTTGAAGCAGAAATTCTATTCAGCCGTTTTAATTTCTTGTCACCCAACCCTTCATCCAAGACCGAAGTCATAAGAAAACAATGACTGTCAATTTTCCGATGCAGTTCGTTTTAGCATTGATCTATGATCGCTATAAGGTGTTTCTTATCCATTTATGCAATTCTAATTTAATTAGGGGCTGCTAATTCAGCTGGCAAAAAAATTATTCCACAGTGATCTTTTCCGTCATCCCCTTGCCGATGTCAAGATTGCAGTCCTTTGCACGGAGTCTGATGGGGCCGAGTTTTCTCCGATTCCGGACAAGCAGTCATGTTGGTATGAGCCCCATACTATAAGGCCAGATTGGAGACCTTTGCCTCCGGGTATGCTTTTTTAAAATGACTTCGTTTCCCGGCGAAACATGACTGAGTAACACTCTATGCTCACATCCCAGATTCCAGACGCTTTATTTGCCCCTTCAGATCCTTTAGACAATCCTCCATCCGTGCAAGACATTTTCTTTCATCAGGCCCTTCTAATCGGTATTCATCAAAAAACTCCAGCCAGTTCGGGCCGGTCCTGGGGCAGGTTTGAATAAAATCAATAAACTGTGTCAGACGGTTGAGTGTTTCCGTGCTCATTCCGTGCTCTATCTTGCAGGCCTCTTCATCAGCCAAGACAGGTTCGATCTTTAAGATATCCTTCAAGAAACTTCGGATAATATGATGACGCCGGTCTATTTCTTTACCCACTTTGCGGCCTTTAGGGGTCAATTCGAGAAACTCATGCTTTTCATAGTCAATTAATCCCTGTTGGCTGAGGGTTTTAAGCATGTTGGTCACGGTTGGCATCTTAACCCCGACTCTTCTAGCGATGTTCTTCACACGAACAACCCGTCTCTCCATGCTGATGCTGTAAATGGCTTCCAGATAATCTTCCATTGTCGGGGTTAATGCTTTTTGCGCCATATGGCCCGCCTTTATTTTGGAGCCTAAATTAAATTATAGGGGTCTATTTTCAGATTATAACTCTAATTATATTCATGGCCCAAAATTTGTCAAATATTTTTTTGAAAGAATTATAACACTTTAGCCCTTTGAAACAAACGTTAGCTGGTTACTCATCCGTGTGAGTCTCCTTTGGCAAAGCCGCATATACTATCAGCATGTTATCGAAAGGCATATGGCCGCCGAATCCAGCGCAGAACAGCCCCATAAAACAGCCTCTCCAAGGACAGTTCCCTGTCCTGCCTAAGCTAAACCCCTATTCATAGCCCGGGGGTCGTGCCACGAGCTATGCATAATTTGTTATACGGCTTTGCCAAAAGAGACCCACACGGATCATAGCGCCTTATTTGCAAAAGGCTAAATTCTTACATGATATCTTGATTTTTCAGATGTGAAGTTTAGGGAAATCAAGTACGTGTGTCGAGGTTAAATGAAATGCGCCTCATTACGGGAAAGAACATATAACTTTTATTGTGATTATCTGAAAATCAATTCCTGACCCACTGTTCTTGCACAGTATCAACGTGCTCATAAATGGGGCCTGTCACTAGGGGATTCTTCAAAATATAGCCTGTGCATCCGGACTGCGCTCTTACCTTTTATGATCCCTATCGCAGATGCAACGCTGAATTAGGTGAAAAATATCACACCCTCCCGGTTCGAATGGCGCTATCAACCATCCTGGTCCATTCTTTCTCAGGAGGCAATGTCAGCCCATTTTTCTCTGCAATAATCTTATACACCCAACGGCCCTGCATTGACATGGCGCCCCCGTAAGGATGCCATGCAGCTGAACAAGGGTAGAGATCCTTTATGGGGAAGTTCCTCAGATCGGCAAGTTCAGGTATGGGCCTGAACCTGCCGATTTGCGGGCCGTCCATGTCTATGACGCACCAGTTACCCTGGGGACCAAAATTTGGGGCATGTTTTGCAGTAAAATAAGGGGTGACTGGTGTATACCCAATCACATTATCCCACGTCACATTGGGACAGTATTTTTCCCAAAAGGCAATGATCTCATCCGCATGCCTGCTGGCTATCTCCTTCCACTCGTTTTCTGGGTAGCTGGTGGCGGGTAGGATCCACTGCTCCGTAAGGACGGTGGCAAAATCGCCCGGCGGAGCAAAAGTGTCGTGGGCAAACATAAAGCTGTTGATAGGGACCAGGTTAAAGTCTTCGGGATCAGGCCACTCACCGGCGAGGCGCCTGTGGATTTCCTTCTCCATCGCATCAAGACCCTTTCTCGACAGGTTTATGAAAAGGGAATCCTTTAGATCAGGGTTGAAGGCCTCGGCCTTATAGACCGGCCGTTCCTTGAGGGCCCATGTATACCAGGCAATGGCAATATAATCCCTTTCAATGTTTTTCACCTTCCTCGGGACGTCATCGGACCAACACTCAGGTCCCGTTAGCTCCCATACCAAGTCTATGGGATTCGCGCCGCATACCACGCCCAACTTCGCCTCGACCTCTGTGCCGTCCGCTAGTCTTATGCCT
>JAXHTA010000255.1:0-5868 GCA_034190285.1 Thermodesulfobacteriota bacterium
TGTCACTATCAACCTGAATAGTAACGAATTCAATTCTCCCCCATCAGTACGATATTCCAAGAGAGGAGAAGAGATCATGGCAAAAATATTGGTTGTGGACGACGAGGAACACATCCGCTACCTCTTCTCAGAAGAGTTGAGTGATGCTGGATATGAAGTGGTTACTGCCGATACCGGGTACAGGCTTTTGGAAAAGATCGAGGAAGAAAGGCCGGATCTGGTTGTACTGGATATCAAGATGGTGGACTACGATGGCTTAGATCTACTGCAGGACATCCGAAACAAGTTTTATAACATGCCCGTTGTTCTCTGCACAGCCTACGACACTTTTAAAGAGGATATGAAATCTATTGCCGCTGATTTTTATGTCATTAAATCGTTCGATTTGACAGAGCTTAAGAATAAGATAGCCATGGGCCTGGAGGCGAGCTCCGAAGCCGAGTAGGAGTCTGTCCGAGGGCTTAGAATAGGTCGGGAGATGCCAGGATCACCTGGGACTCAGCCCCAGGATCCTGGCTATTTCCGTGCCCATTTCACGGGTAAATGTCTGCATATCTTTCCCCGACAGAGGCGCCCCTTGTGCAGGATACTTGGAAAGGTTTTTTGGTCGCACTTGAATAGGGGCATTCCTCAGCTCTGGTTTGGGCTTGACATTGAACTCCGGATCAAAGCCGTTGTTGAAATACATATCCTGGAAGACAGCAAATTTGAGCACATGGGCCGTTGAGTCGACGACTCCCACCTCGTGAGATTTAACACAGCCTAATTCTACAGCTCTCTGCAAGCCTGCCAGAGACTCTCCCCCCTGGGTACAGGCAATATTCCCATTCCTATTGGCGAAAATCATTGCGTCCATGATCTCTTGTTCGCTTACCTGGACCACATGTATCATTTTCTCCCCTGCCGTGCGATTATATTCCCTGACCAGTTCGATCACCCTCGGCATAGACACCGGGTTGCCAATCATAGCGGCTTGGGCCACGCTCGGCCGTACGGTAACAGGCACAAAATCCCGTCTTTCCGGGTCTTCTTCCAGATAGTATCGGTAAACGGGGTCGGCATGTTCGGACTGCACGCCCACAATTTTTGGCAATCGATCTATGACCCCGGCCATGAAAAACTTGAGAAAGCCGCTCATGACCGCCGTGATGTTTCCTGCATTGCCTATAGGGACCACGATAGCCTTGTTCTCTACTTCAAAGTCGAAGTCCTGGGCAATTTCAAAGGAAAAGGACTCCTGGCCCAGGATACGCCAGCCATTCTTGGAGTTCAGGAGCGCAACATTGTAGTTTTCAGACAGAAATTCAACTACTTTCATGCAGTCATCAAAGACGCCTGCAATCTCAAAGACCTTTGCTCCGCTCCCCAGTGGTTGTGACAGTTGCTGGGGCGTCACCTTTCCCAAAGGGAGAAGCACTGCCGATTTCAATAAACCCTCAACATAAGATGAGTAGAGTGCTGCTGAGGCTGAAGTGTCACCAGTGGAGGCGCATATTGCCAAAAGATCGGTCATTTTTTCTTTCCTGGCAAGGAAATTGATATAGCTGAGTGCGCAGGCCATGCCCCTGTCTTTAAAAGAGGCGCTGGGATTCAGCCCATCATTCTTAAAATAGAAATCAAGCTTAACCTTCTCTTTAAGCCGCTCGTTAGCCTCAACCATTGGAGTGTGGCCCTCACCCAGATAGATGATATGGTCCAGGGGAATTATAGGGGCGATGAATTCATAATAGCGGAAAATGCCTTTCAGGGCATCGTGGTTTAGCATCCTGCGGTAATCAAATATCTTGCGCCACGTCTTTCCCCCTATGTCGTTGATATATTGCGTATTCTTGTCATAGATCAAGAGCACGGCGCCGCATTCTGGGCAGATATAAAGCAGCCGTCCAGGATCATATTCGCGGTTGCAGCCCAGGCATCTGTAAACCATCTGCCCGTGCGGCTCAGGGAGCATATAGGGACGGAGGTCTTCGGGAATTTGATCGATCTTCATGTTCTTGCTCTCATATTTTGTGGCTGTTCACTGTCTCAAGGGGTTAAGTTACTGAAAAAATGTAACATTCCAGGGGGTTATGGAAAGGCGAAAATCGTTTCTGGGGCGTCCATCATGCTTGAGTCTGCTGTAAAATCGGAGCTGACCCCAGATCCCTGCCCACCATGATCTGATACGGTATTACAAACCAGGGAAAAATTCAACTACAGGGCACCTCAGGTGTCAGTTCAGGGATACAATGTGAAAGGGGCGTCATTGCGCAGGGGGTCACTCATTTTTCTGATCTTATGAAAGGTTTTGACATCTTCTGCTGGTTTTGCGAGACTTGTCCGCATGTCAGCTATAAGGAAGTTAGGCGCTCCACCGCTCAGATATGTGGGAAGAATGGGGACTATGGGCATTTTCTTGTTCAAGGCCTTTTTCTATTCTATCGTCCCTCCCATCAAGTTTGCCAGGGTTCTTAAACAAGTCCACTTCATCGGCTTTCAATCTATGGTGGTAATTGCCCTTACTGGTTGTTTTGCCGGCATGGTCCTGGGCTTCCAGGGGTACAACAGCTTGCGGCACTTCGGTTCGGATGCCTTTCTGGGACCGACTGTCGGTCTCGCTCTTATCAAGGAGCTTGGCCCTGTGTTGGCGGCTTTTGTCGTCACGGGCATGGCAGGTTCAGCGATTACCGCCGAAATTGGCATTATGCGCATCAGTGAGCAGATTGACGCGCTGGAGCTTATGGGCCTGAACCCCTACCGCTATCTGGTGGTCCCGAACCTGCTGGCAATACTGATTTGCCTACCGCTGCTGACGGCTATTTTTGACGTTATCGGTATCTTCGGCGGATATCTGATCGGTGTCAAGCTCCTTGGGGTCAGTGAGGGGGTCTACTTCGGGGAGATGATCGCCTATGTGGATATGGCTGATATCATGGAAGGTATTTATAAATCTCTGAGCTTTGGTATCATCATTGTCTGGGTCTGCTGTTATAAAGGATATTACACGGGAATATTCACGGGTTTTGGTGCTGAGGGTGTCAGCAAGGCGACAATTCAGGCGGTTGTCATGTCGTTTGTATTGATCCTTGTATGGGATTATTTTATGACATCGCTGATGTTCTGATTTCATAGGAACATAAATTCACGTCCCGTGGGCGTAGTTGTTTATTACAAATGGGGAAACCTGATCCTCCAGGCAAGGTTTCTTTACTATGATTAAGATCGAAGATATCCGCAAATCATTTGATGGGAATGAAGTGCTCAAGGGGGTCTCCCTGGAGGTAAAGAAGGGAGAGGTTATCGCCCTGATAGGCGGGAGTGGTTGTGGCAAGAGCGTCCTCCTGAAACATGTGATTGGTCTCATGAAAGCTGATCGAGGACGAGTTGTCGTGGACGGGAAGGATATTCACATTCTCAGGGGCAGAGAAATGAATGATTTAAGGGATCGTCTGGGTTTCCTTTTTCAGGGCGGCGCCCTGTTTGATTCGTTGACCGTGTTCGAGAATGTGGCCTTTCCTCTGAAGGAGAAAACGCGATTGAGTGAGCAAATAATCAGGGAAAGGGTGTTTAAGGAACTTGAGCATGTAGGCCTGTCAGACTCGGAGTACAAATATCCCTCTCAGATAAGCGGGGGGATGGTCAAACGCGCCGCTCTTGCCAGATCATTGGTTATGGACCCGGAAATAATGCTCTTTGATGAGCCTACGACTGGATTGGACCCGGTTATGGGGCATGCCATCCTCGAACTCATCGATGCGTGCCGCAGGCGACTTTCCTTTACAGCTATTATCGTGACCCACGAAATCCCGGAAATATTCGAAATCGTGGACCGGGTGGCTATGCTTCATGAGGGTGTCATTCTCTGCGAGGGTACTCTGCAAGAGTTTCTCTCTGCGCATAACCCCCTGGTTCGGGCATTCGTTGGCCGGGGCATCGAAGGTTCACAAGTTAGCAGGGGGAAATATAGTGAAAAAAATTGATCTTGAGCTGGCGGTGGGATTATTCATGCTTGCTGGAATCGTTTGTCTGGGCTATCTGACTATCAAGCTGGGAAGGATGGAGATCCTTGGTGGAAAAGGCTACGAGATCCAGGCGGTATTTTCAAACAGCGGAGGCCTGAAGGTCGGATCTTCGGTTATCATTGCAGGGGTACAAGTGGGGAGCGTGAGGCGGATAGTCTTGGATGATTATCAGGCCAGGGCCTTTGTAAACTTGCCGGCTGACATCAAAATACAGGAGGATGCCATCGCGTCTATCAAGACCAAGGGTCTGATCGGTGAGAAGTATATTGAGATTACGCCAGGCGGGTCCGATAAGACTATTGAGCCGGGCGGAGTCATTCGAGAAACCCAGCCCGCAATTGATATAGAGGAGCTGATCTCGAATTTTGTCTTCGGAAAACTGTAAGTGTTTTGATGGTTAGAGAAAAATGATTCTGACAGGGGGGCTGTATGAAACGTGGTAACCTGTTGCGGGCAGTTGTTTTCTTTTTCTTGATCATTGTAATTTCAGCTCAGGCATTTGCAGAAAGTCCTACTGAAAGCATAAGGGAGACAACGGATAAGATTATCGCCTTTGTTGCAGATCCAGCGTTGAATGTACCCGATAGAGCGGGTGAAAGGAAGCGACTGATCCGGCAGGCTGTGGACGAGCGCTTCGACTGGGTGGAGATGGCGCGCAGGACCCTTGCAAGGCACTGGGCCCGTAGGACTGACGAAGAACGAAAGGAATTCATAGCTCTTTTCGGAAGGCTGTTGGAAACAACGTATCTGGACAAAGTTGACGGATATTCCGGTGAAGAGGTGCTCTATGAGGGTGAGAGCGTTGACGAGGTCTACGGGGTCGTAAAGGTCAAGATTGTAACCAAGAATGAAACAGAGATCCCCGTTGAATATCGGGTCAAGAAAAGGGGGGACGATTGGTTCGTGTATGATATTTCCATCGAGGGTGTGAGTCTTATCAATAATTATAGGACCCAATTCAATAGCATCATTGTGCGTTCTTCTTACGAGAATCTGGTCAAGAAACTGAGGGTGAAGGTTGAAGAGGATTAGGCGGGCGTGATGTTTTATCGGAGACTGTTGTCTATATGGTTCCTGGTGATTACAGGTGCCCTCAGTCTTGCAGCGGAGATACCTGAGGCATCCGTGGTTTCTCAGGAGAACAGACCCTTTTGGGTTTGCCAGGTGGAAACATCTGAGGAAATGGAGGGAGTCTCTGATGAGTGGTGGGATCAAGAGGCAGATTTGGATCTCATTTCAGACCCTCTTGAGCCTGTTAATCGGGTCTTCTTTGGCTTTAACGACAAATTGTATTTCTGGGCGATCAAACCAGCTGCCACAGGTTATGAAAAGGTGGTTCCTCAGGTTCTGCGGATCAGCGTACGGAACTTTTTATCCAACCTCGGCATGCCAATTCGCGCAGTGAACTGCCTACTTCAGGGCAAAATTAGTGGTTTCGGACGGGAAATCGCACGTTTCTTGGTAAATTCGACTGTAGGTGTGGCCGGTTTTGGGGACCCGGCAAGAAAGGCCTTTGATATTGACGGAAAAAACGAGGATTTTGGGCAGACGCTTGGTTTTTTTGGGCTGGGACCTGGCATATACGTCTGCTGGCCCGTTTTAGGCCCCTCCAGCCTCCGGGGGACCGTGGGTATGGTTGGCGATGGATTTCTTAACCCACTGAATTACATCGTTGACCCAACGAAGTACAACTTGGCGATCAAGGGTTATGGGCGCATCAATAATACCTCTCTGAGACTGGGAGAGTATGAATCCCTCAAAAGGGCCGCGCTTGACCCTTATGTCGCGATCAGAGATGCCTATCACGAATACCGTCAAAACAAGATCAAGGAATGAGGTATGGTATATCAGACGTCCGCCCTGGATA
>JAXHTA010000256.1:0-5851 GCA_034190285.1 Thermodesulfobacteriota bacterium
TGGAATCTGCTCTTTTGCTGGAAGCTCCCCTTCCGTTCGACCAAGATTGACAATAATAGAGCCTCTATCGAACCTCTGAACGATCCCGTTGATGATCTCTCCTCGCCGGTCTTTGAAGTCATCGTAGACAATATCTCTTTCAGCCTCTTTGAGACGCTGAATGATAACCTGTTTGGCTGATTGGGCAGCGATTCTTCCGAATGCGTCGGTTTCCATCTTGATTCCAAGGCTGTCCCCTAATTGAACTTCGGGGTCCAATTTCTGACCATCCTCTAGCGATACCTGAAGATGTTCATTGGTCACCTCTTCCACCACTTCCTTGAATTCGAATACTTCAATCTCCCCTAATTCTTCATTAAAACTGACTTCCAGATCATAGTCCTGTCCATGTTTTTTCCTTGCCGCGGCCTTCACCGCCTCCTCAAGTGAGCTGATCAACACCTCCCTCTCAACACCTTTTTCACGGCTTACCTGGTCAATGATCTTCGTCAAATCTGAAATCATGTCGCTTGCTCCACCAAAAGTCAGGATTTTCAAAACAGCTTACAGAGGTCGGAAAAGCAGCGCCCTGTTCTCCGGTCTCTGTGAGGCAATATGCATCTTCCGTTTTTCATAAGCTCTTTTCAAACCAAACGCGTAACCTCTCAAAGAGACAGTACAAACACTCCTAATAGCCCCTTCCCTTCCCGACCTCTTTGAGAACTCATCCAAGCGCGGCCCTCCGAACTCGCTGACAAGTATTCCTGAGTCCACAAGTGTTAACCCTCAATCTTCAAACTCATACAACAGATTGGCCTTTTCCACATCCCGCCAGCATAAGAGCACCAGATTTTCTTCTACCTTGAGATGTAACATCCCATCCTTGAAATCCTGCAAATATCCTGCAAAATTTCGGCGGCCGTCCAGATTTGTACTCATTTTGACTTCTATTCTTTTTCCAACGGCCCGGATAAGATCTTTTTCCCTTTTAAGAGGTCTGTTTAGGCCTGGAGATGAAATCTCCAAGACATACTCATGCTGAAAGATGTCTTTCACATCAATGAAGTCACCGACTTCATGGCTCACCGACGCGCAGTCATCCAGCGTAATACCTCCCTCTTTATCCACATAGATTCTGAGGACCCACCTGCCACGCACTGGAAGATATTCTATGTCCACCAGTTCAAACCCCATGTCTTCAAGGATGGGTTCTATAAGTTGGGTCATTTTGCCAACAATAGAAACTGTAGTTTCTGGCATAGGACGCGCCTTCGACAGTCGTAATGATATCGGAAAAAGTTTTCTGAATTCCCAATTCCTGATCCCGACTTTCAACTAACTCACACTCGAACGAAGACGGTCTAACTTACCGACATCTTCTTCGGGCTTAGGCTTCAATCTTCAGCACACTCCAAGCATATTGCTCTTGTTAATCCTGATGTCGGGACGCCCGCATTGATCTATACTAAGAAACCCGGCTTTAGTTAGGACAACAATACCACAAAATAGAAAAGCGGGCCTTGGGCCCGCTTCCTGAATGCAGACTAAGTTTTCAAGCGCCTTATTACATAAGACCACAAAGGAAATATGAAAAATCAACGCAGCGTCCGCAATTCGAAGTAAATCAACCAACACGAAAATCGAGTTGACAACCTCAAAGGGGGGCAGGCCACATCCATATTCATCTAAACGATATGAATGAGTGGAGCGGGCAACGGGGCTCGAACCCGCGACACCAAGCTTGGGAAGCTTGTACTCTACCAGCTGAGCTATGCCCGCTTAATAAAGTGTACCATAGTTTATTTCGTTCCCACAGTCAAGGTGTATTTCGGCTTTACATAAAGCCGGATTGAATAAGTCGTGTATTTGGAGGGACAAATGGGCGGAAATCCATCCACAAATGGTCCATTTCCTCGATCAGCATTGATTCAAGTCCCGGAAAGGGCCGAGAATATCCTCCCCACATCGCAAAAATCTTGACATTAAACGGAGACAGAAGTAGTGTTTATCAGGCCTTTTTTCTGCTTGGCGGCTTTTTAAAACGAATCAAAGGAGAAGAGAGACATTTTTGGAAGATGATTCGGAACAAGGCCTGTTCTCTCTCATAAAATCTCTGATCAGGAGAAAGGGTCAATTAGGGAACAGCAACGACCTGACTGAAGAGATCCACGGTCTGATGGATAAAGGTCAGGCCAAAGGCTTCATCAGCAACGAAGAATCCCATATGGTTTACGGCGTCCTGGATTTAAAAGAGACCAGCGCCCACTCCATAATGGTTCCGCGCACGGAGATTTCCTCTGCCACCATCAATTCCACTCTGGGCCAAGTTATCAGCCTAGTAACCGATTGCGGGCACACCAGAATCCCTATACACAACGACAACATAGACGAGATCAAAGGTATCCTTCATGCAAAGGATCTTCTTAGGCTTTTGGGCAAAGATCCCGGCTCTAAAATTCCGAATGAAATCCTCAGAAAACCTTATTTTGTGCCCGGGACCCAGACAGTGGGCCAACTATTGAGAGATTTGAAAGAAAAAAAGACCCATCTCGCCATAGTGACGGATGAGTATGGGGGTACAGCGGGCATCATTACCATTGAGGATATCCTTGAAGAAATCGTTGGAGAAATCATGGACGAACATGATAACGAAGAGTCCCTCCTGACGATCCTGGATGATGGATCCCTTTTCGTGGACGCCCGTTTGGAGGTGGGGAAGCTGGAAGAACACCTCAGTGTCGAACTGCCAAGGGGCGACTTTGAGTCTGTAGGCGGGTTTCTGATTCACCTTCTGGGAAGAATTCCACGCAAAGATGAGACTATCTTATTCGAGGACATGGAATTTACCGTCCAGAAAGCGGACCGGCGAAAAGTTGACAAAGTCCTTATCACACGCAAGGCCCATTCCCGTTCCTCCAAAGGAGAAAAAGATCTCCAGCCCTGACTTCTCTTCATATTATTGAATTTGCCGGGATATGTGACATACTCCCTCAACAGAACCGAAAGACCAAATTGACCATGCGTACATCCAGCGACTGCAACCCTTCTGATGTCCAGGAAATACCAAGGGCTCTTTCCGCAAGTCGAGTGCTGCTTGCCGTCCTTTCAGGTTTCTTGTTGACAGGCTCATTTCCGCCCGGCAAGCTGGAATGGGTGTCATGGTTCGCCCTCGTCCCCCTTCTTAAGGGCCTCGAAGGGGAACGCCCTAAAGGGGCATTTAAATTGGGGCTCATTGCTGGCGCTGCTCACTATTTGACTCTGATGTGGTGGATAGTCCTGGTCCTCGGGCATTATGGAAATCTGAACATCTACTTTAGCCTCGGCCCCTTTCTTCTCTTGTGTATTTATCTGGCCCTTTACCCTGCCTTTTTTTCCAGTCTGATCCCCTGTCTCAAGGGATCTCGCTTTGCCCCCCTATTCATGGCATGTTTGTGGGTCGGTCTCGAATACGTAAGGGCCCGCCTCTTGACGGGTTTTCCCTGGTGCCTCTTAGGATACACCCAGTACAAACATCTGCATCTCATCCAGGTCGCAGACCTTTTCGGGGTATATGGGCTCTCATTTTTAATAGTTTTTTCAAATGCAATTGTCTACTGCCTCCTATTCAAACGTCACGTTGCAGTCGACAGTTTCTTGGGTAAGGGCTTTCAAAAAAGCCAAGTTGCTATGGCCGTTTTTATGCTGGGTGGAACAATAGCATACGGGCATTACTGTCTCTCGGAGTTCCGGGTGAAAAAGGAATCTCGCCAATGTTTAAGGGCTGCCGTTATTCAGGGCAATATAGACCAATCGGTCAAATGGGATCCGGCCTACCAGGATGAGACCTTGGCAATTTATAAAAGGCTCACCCGCTCAACATACGGCTTCGAGCCTGAGCTAATTGTGTGGCCTGAAACATCGGTGCCCTTTTTCTTCCAAAACGACCCGAAATTCTCACCGGAGGTCTTTTCGCTTGTAAAAGAATCGGGAGCAACCCTGATCTTCGGCAGTCCCGCGTACAGGCAACTCGCCGGGATGACAAGATACTATAACCGTGCATATATGATTGCGCCGGATGGTCAACCGCCCCAATACTATGATAAAGTACATCTGGTGCCTTTTGGTGAATATGTCCCCCTCAAGAAGTATTTGTCTTTCGTCAATCGTCTTGTTCCTGCTGCAGGCGATTTTGAGCCCGGGGATAAAATTGTCACACTGGATAGAGATGTTCTCCGTATGGGCGTTTTGGTCTGCTTTGAGGCGATATTCCCGGAACTGGCGCGGACTCATAAGATGCTGGGTGCAAATCTTCTGGTCAATATCACAAACGATGCCTGGTTTGGGAGAACCAGTGCACCCTACCAGCATTTGAGTATGGCCGTGTTCCGTGCCGTGGAGAACAGGACCCCACTCATACGGGCAGCAAACACCGGTTTTAGCGCTTTTATCTTGCCCCAAGGTGAAATCGCTTTTTCAAGTGCTCTTTTCAGCCAACAGACCCTAAATGCCTGCATCGATATATCCAGCGCCCCTCCGACATTCTACGCGCGGACTGGAGACCTTTTCCCCTGCGCTCTACTCTTGATCTCTTTCATCAAAATCATCTCTTATCTTTGGACCAAACGGCATGCAGACAAATGATAGCCTTCGCGGATTTCAGGATGGAAAAACATCGCCCTCCACTTGAATTATTTTTTCCGGGGGCTTAGAATAAATGAAAGTCTTCAAGAAATACCGGAATACAAAATAGCCCCTCGAGGTCCCCGGGACAGGAGGGGATACCCGGATTCCTTTAGAAATTAAGGGATAAATGGTTTAGATAGATCCGAAAAAATACACTGGAGAGACAAAATGTATGAAAACATTATGGAAGATATTAATCACATTACGAATCAACTCGATGACCTGAGAGGTCATCTTTGACTTGGATAATCAGCAAGAAGAAATTGAGAGAATTGAAAAAATCATGTCGGATGCAAGCTTCTGGCATAGGGACCAGGAGGAAATATCTCGATTGAGCCAGCAGTGCGCATCGTTGCGGGAAAAAAACGATATGTGGAAGGGTTTTTCCCGAGAGATCGAAGACGCCAGGATACTTGCTGAAATCGCACTTGAGGAAGATGATAAGCCCACGTTAAAGGAAGTCCGGGAAGAGATCGATCGCCTCCAGAAAGAAATCAAGGCCCTGGAATTTTTGGTCCTTCTTGGAGATCCAGATGACAGGCGAAATGCCATCATAGCCATTAATGCCGGCGCCGGGGGAACCGAGGCCCAGGACTGGGTGGAAATGCTTTTCAGGATGTTTATCCGTTGGAGCGAAGATAGGGGCATGCAGGCCCGGGTCATCGATCACCTCCCGGGAGATGAGGCAGGTACCAAAAACGTTACGTTCACAGTTACCGGTCCTTACGCTTATGGATATTTGAAATCAGAACACGGCATCCACCGCATGGTCAGGATATCTCCCTTTGACGCCACTGGCAGGAGACATACCTCCTTTGCTTCTGTTTCGGTACTCCCGGAGGTGGACATGGATATTCAGATCGAAATAGATGACAAAGACCTTCGAATTGACACCTTCCGGGCCAGCGGTCCCGGAGGCCAACACGTGAACAAGACCAGCTCCGCCATCAGGATTACGCACTTTCCCACAGGAATCGTTGTTCAATGCCAGAATGAAAAATCCCAGCATCGCAATAAGGAGATGGCTATGAAGGTGCTGAGATCAAAGCTCTATGAAATAGAGAAAGGAAAACTGGAGAGCAAGAAGCATGAAATCCATCAAGCCCACAAAGACATCGCATGGGGCAGCCAGATAAGGTCTTACGTTTTCAATCCCTATAGACTGGTTAAAGACCACAGGACAAATGTGGAAGTGGGCGATTTGGACAAA
>JAXHTA010000257.1:0-5845 GCA_034190285.1 Thermodesulfobacteriota bacterium
TGGTATCAGCAACGCCTTTATCAACCACGGTCAACAAGAAAATCAGACTGAACAATGAACTATAAAAGAAACACTTCGTTTTCATAGTAATCAGTCTCCTCTTGACAGCTGGTGCCCCAGCAAAAACCGTCTTTTTAGCCAATCTCTGGGTCAGATCAGAAATTTAATTCTCAAAATATCTAATATATTCGTGCTGTTAAAATCCTGACCTTCCTTGACTTTGACGAAAAATCCTACACGTGGATCATACTTCCTTTTTATTCACTGCCTCCTGTTGGAAAACCACCTTCCCGCAGAAGCTCAGATCATAGCCTGCCAGATCCTGGGCCAAATCCCGAAAGGCCGTTTCGTGTAAAAGCCCCAGCAAAAACTGCACCCCTTGCTCAAAAAAACGGTCCTTTAGGATGAGAAAATCAAACCGTTCCCACCGCAATGGAATGAAATCGAGATCCAAGAGTCCTGCCACAGCTCTGATCCCGGGACCCACATCGGCCCGACCTGAAAGCACTTCCAGTCCCACTTCAAGGTGGCGCTGAAACTCGCGGTGATAACCTTTGATTTGATCCCCTTCGATGCCGGCCTTATTGAGCTCGCCATCAAACAGCAACCGGGTCCCGGTACCCATAGGGCGGTTGACGATTTCTATTTCCTGCTCTGCAAGATCTTGAATGCCCTGGATATTTCTTGGATTTCCTTTTGGTATTAAGAGACCTTGCTCCCGCTTGCAGAAATTTACTACTGCGGGCAGTTGCCCTAATTCTTCCCGGGCAAAACCGAAGTTGTACTCCTGTTCATTCTCCTGAAGCAAATGACTTGATGCAATGTGACAGAGGTTCCGCCTGAGGGCCTTCATCCCTCCCATGCTACCCAGGTTCCCGAACACGGCCACATGTTCGGGATAAAAGTTGTTGAACAGAGAAATGGCCCTGTCCAGGAGGATGTCATTGCTCCCTGTAATAATCAAAACGCCGTGATAGGGAGGCAGAGGATCCGGTGTTTTAGGATAATTAATGGTCTCATTTTCCAACCACTGTTCCACAAGGTGTCGCGGGAAAATCCACTTGCCGGTCACCTTGGTAGCCGGAAGCCCCTTTTCAGCTATCAGCACATATACCATCTTTTCGTTAATATTCAAAAATTGTGCAACCTCACGGGTACTGAGCAAGGCCTTTTCTTGCATAATTCACCACCTCCTTTAAGGAATATTAGACCATTTTCGTAATTTTAAGTCAATAACGACTATCCGTATGCATGCGAAGTCTCCACGTTTACGCAAAACAACACTTTGATGCCGTAAAGCCAAACCCTCATTGGGAAAACCGAGGCATTTTTTCATCATACTTGTCTTATCTTGATCGATCGGCTACTATCGCCCTCGGGTACAGGTAGAATGAAATCAATATCCGCAAGAAAATCCCCATTACGCTGGTACGACCCGATTTTTTTGAGGCTACTACCACCTCTAATCGCTCTCTTGATGCGGTTTCTGATGTTTACATGCCGTATAGTCAGGGTTGTGGGAGAGGAAGAGGAGAGAGATGCCGTCGCCCTATCGGGTGGAAGAGCGGTTTATGCTACCTGGCACCAGAGGATATCTTTTCTCTTCACCTACCTTGGCCCCCGGCATGCGACTACGATGATCAGCCAGAGCCGGGACGGTGAGTACGCCGCAAGGCTCGCCAAATGGCATGGCTTTAAGACTGTTCGAGGCTCATCGACACGGGGGGGGTTCACCGCACTCAAAGAACTGACAAAAAGAGTAAAAAAAGGTGAGATTGGAGGTATAATGGCAGACGGTCCCCTGGGTCCGGCCCGTGTGGCAAAAACAGGGTCTGTAATTCTGGCCCGGGACACCGGAGCCCCTCTGATTTGTATCCTCTGGGGTGCTGACCGATGCTGGACACTTAGCACGTGGGATCGCAACCTAGTCCCCATGCCCTTTGCTCGGGTGGCTATTTATTATTCTAAGCCAATATGGGTACCCAAATCCGCTCATGGGGAAGAACTGGAGTCCTACCGCAACCTTCTCGAAAAAAGCCTGAATCACGGCGCCCGGTGGTGTGATGAGTATTTCGGCCCGGAGAGACCGTGGCGTAAAGTAAATGAAGAAGGCGTTTCCGAGGTGGGTCCTCTGTAGATTTAGGTTGGTGCTTTTGCTGAATCACCGCTTAGGGAGGATTCTTATCGGGACTTTCGCTCAGTCATAGAATTACTTTTCTATGCCATCTCTTGCCTGTATACCTTTCTGATAGTAATGCTTAATCTCCTTCATCTCGGTTACAAGATCAGCCTCGTCAATAACCATTGGATCTGCCATCCTGCCTGTAATAACCATCTCTATATGTTCCGGCTTTGAGCGGATAAGATCAAGCAAATCATCAACGGAAAATAGGTTATAATAGGTGGCGATGTTGGCTTCATCAAGGACTATTACATTATATTTCTCAGAAAACATTATTTCCCTGACCTCTTTGAGGCCCTCTTGTGCAACCAGAATATCCTCCTTCTCGGGCTCCTTGAAGATGAAGCAATCTCGACCGTATTGTTTTATTGTAATTAAATCCGACATCCTTTCCAGCACTTTGAGTTCACTGTATTTCATACCCTTGACAAACTGCGCAACATATACCCTTAGCCCGGCACCGGCGGCTCGCAGGGCAAGGCCCAGGGCTGCTGTTGTTTTTCCTTTGCCGTTACCCGTATAAACCTGCACATACCCCTTCATCTTTCACTCCCTCAATTCGTATGTTCTCAAAAAGCCCGGGAACGCAAAAGGACCATTAAGAATTACACGATATACAAAGGATCATCTTGACCGATTCTTCCCTGCTATGGTTTCAACTTTGTTAATTCTACTGGCCTTAGGGTGATCTCCAATTCATCCTTGTCACCCTTCTTTATGATAATATTCTTTAGCCAGTTTCTGTCATCCCTTTGGGGATAATCCAATCTGACATGGGCTCCCCGAGACTCCTTTCTTTCAAGGGCGCTTTGTGCAATACTTAAAGAAACCGGGATCATGAACCCAAGTTCAATAGCATCAATCAGCTCAGTATTATATTTTCTTGCCCTTGATATATTGAGGTCCTTTGCCTTTTCTCTTATAGACAGCAATGATTCAATGCCATTTTTCAGTTTACTTTCGTTCCTTGCCGGACCAACACAGTCCCACATTACCTTCTGGAGTTCGTTTTTCACCTGTATTGGCCTGTTTTTTCCACGCCGGCCGAGCATTTCCTGCAATTGATTCACACGGGAGTCTATTAGTCTTTGATCAACTGTGTAAGTGCCCTTTTCCATCTCGGAGGCCGCACACTCACCGGCCCTACTGCCGATGATAAATAATTCCATGAGGGATACCGAACCAAGGCGATTTCCGCCGTGGATTCCCCCACTAACCTCTCCACATGCAAAAAGGTTATCCACCCCTTTGACCCTCCCCCATATATCAATTACAATTCCACCCATGAAATAGTGTGCCGAAGGATAGACATCCCATGGCTCTTCCCAGGAAGCAGCCTCGGGACCATATGCGAGTCTTATGATGTCCGTAATGTTCTTAAATATTCCTTTTGAATATTGTTCAAACAACATTCTACCCCCCGGGTGGTCTTTGTTTCCCTTCAGGTCCAAGAGACATCCCCCATGCTTTGTCCCGTTTCCCTTCTCCACCTCCAGGATGATTGCGTTGGCAACCTGAGCTCTTGTCTTCTGATAAACGCCGGGCAGAATATCCTTGCCGTGAACATTCCTGAGCACACCTGCAGGACCTGCGGTAAACGGCTCTCCCACTACGATTCCTGCTAGGCCGGGAGGGTGGGTGATGGAGAAAGGAATGTATTGGACCTGCTCCATGTCAATGAGTTCGGCCCCCGCATTAAGGCCAAGGGCATAGCCGTCTCCGGTTATCACCCTAGAGACATCAGTATTGGGGTAATACAGCCAACCTCCACCGCCTGTTGCCAGAAGGGTCTTTTTGGCCTTTATTACCACAACATCTCCTCTTACAAGCTCATAGCCGATGGCCCCAAATGTCTGGTTTCTTTGTTGTATCAAATCGACAATCAATGTATTTTCCAGTATTTCGATCTCCTCACGCGCCACTGCATAGCGCAAGGCCTGCCCTATTCCCGGTCCAGTGGATGGAATGAAAAGAGTCCTTGGGGAGGTGTGCCCCCCTAACTGAATGAGGGCTTCTTCCGTTATTCTTCCTTCCTTGTCACGGCCAAGGACTCCACCGAAGCTCTCAACGAGATAAGTTGCCTGATGGGCATTGCTTGCCAGTAATGAGCAGATCTCCTGGTTGTTCAGATAATCTCCTCCTACTATCATATCCCGGAAAAAGTCCTCTCCCGTCTTTTCCGCACCGAGATCACCATACGCCATTACTCCTCCGATAATTCGCGTATTTCCATACCCAATCGGTTCTTTGGAGCAAAGAAGGACATCTGCACCTTTCCGGCTCGCTGCAACGGATGCTGCAACTCCGGCTCCACCGCCGCCTATACACAAGAGGTCACAATGTTTTTCTATCATCCCTTTTGCTCCTTTTCCCTGCTCTTTAAGTTCTCCAAGAAAGGTCCAATGACTATCCTGTTAACGGGGATACCCGAAATACATGAGCATCTTCCACAGTCTATGCATTTCTGAATTCCCATATTCTGCGCCTGTAAGATACGATCCACTGAATCTCTACAGTCATAATGAAGCTGGGCCAGCTTGACGAAGGCAAGCGGACCCCCAAAGGATTCATCTCTGTAATTATATCTCGGACATACCGATACACAGGCGAAACACTCCCTGCAGCTCATAAGTATGATATGCTCATAGGGTTGAATTAGGACCTCCGGTAGTGTTTCAGGACCCTTATCCCTTACTACATAGGGACTGAATTTATTCAAGAAATCATAGAACAGCTTTCGGTCAAAGACCAGGTCCTTGATCACAGGTACCTTTGCAATAGGAGATATTTTCACATTATCTTCTATCCTGGTTGTGCAGGCATAACGCGGTTTTCCATTAACATTGACTACGCAAAGCCCACAGTTCTTGACACGACACCCATAATTAAATGCAAGGGTTGAATCATTTTCTTCGTATATTTTCAGTAGCGCTTCCATGATTGTGCTGTTCTCGTGCGCATCAAGAGAATAAGTTACATGAGTACCCTCTTCGCCATTTTCCGGATCATACCTTAATACTTCTACGTTGATCTTACTCATCTTTAGCCCCCTGTTTGTTTCGAAAAACAAGAGCAGTGCATTTCAGTATGCAATTGCTATGCTTGCCCCGGGAATCAGATCAGCCCTTACGAAGAAAGCATTTTCCTCGCAAATAGGATCTGAACCCCCGAACGCCTGTTATCGGTTCTTGCTTATGCCAAGCCGTTTCATCCTGGAAACAAATGTTGATCGGTTTATCCCGGCATCCCTTGCCGCCTTGGTTATATTCAAGTTGTTCTTTTGGAGAAGATAGAGAACATAGGCCGTCTCGATTTCTACCCACGATCTCTCACCAAACAGTCCATGTTCACTTGCAGGCGCCCTGCCCACCATTTTGGAGGAAGGCTCACCGTAACCGGAGGCAAAGTCATTTACGTCTCCTGAAGGGCCTTGTCCCCTGTTCCACAAATGGCTTTGGAGATCTTCAAGTTTGATATAATCTTCGTTTGTTACAACAAGCAGATATCTGATGAGGTTTTCGAGTTCCCTGATATTGCCGGGCCAGAAATAGGATATCAGGCACTGTAAGGCCTCCGACTGAAGTTTTTTAGGCGTGACGTCTATTCTCAATGCCTCCCTCTTCAAAAAGTGATTAGATAGCAGGGGGATATCTTGTCTCCTTT
>JAXHTA010000258.1:0-5818 GCA_034190285.1 Thermodesulfobacteriota bacterium
CTCTCTTCAGCTGGTTGTTATTCAGAACATTTTTCAAATGTTTTCCTCGCTGGAAAGGAGCCAAAAAGTCAAAGCATGTCATCAACGTCGGGGATAAGGGCCGACAGCCCCTTTCCAAGCGCCTTCCTTTTCATCATCCTAATTCCCTTCCAATCAGTTCCTTCGCCAGGGCCAGGTAACTCTGAGCGCCTTTGGAGTTTATATCATAGAGAAGAATCGGTTTACCATGGCTGGGTGCCTCGCTCAGACGCACATTCCTGGGAATAACAGATCCTAAAACGCTTTCTTTAAAGTGCATCCGGACATCATCAGCTACCTGCTGTGAGAGATTGTTTCTCTTATCATACATGGTCAGCAATATGCCGGCAAGGCTGAGCGAGGGATTTAAGCCCCTTTTCACGGCCCTTATTGTCTCCAGCAGCTGGGATAAACCCTCCAGGGCGTAGTACTCGCATTGCAGTGGAACGAGTATGGAATCCGATGCAGCCAAAGCGTTTACCGTTAGAAAGCCAAGAGCCGGTGGGCAGTCAAGAAAGACATAGTCATATCTTTGTTGCAGGGTTGCGAGGCCCATTTTCAGGCGTAACTCTTTGTCCTCCATTGAGGCCATCTCAATCTCTGCCCCAATTAGGTCCGTCGTGGCCCCAATCATGTGCAAGCCTGAGAGGCTCGTTTCCATGATTACCTCTTCCCCTGAGACCCCGCCCAGCAACAAGTCATAAAGGCCTTTTTTCAGGGCGGAGCGGTCGATCCCCAGACCCGTTGTGGCGTTCCCCTGGGGGTCACAGTCAACGAGCAGGCAGGTCCTATCCGCTGCGGCAAGTGACGCCGAAAGGTTAACAGCGGTGGTCGTTTTTCCTACTCCGCCTTTCTGATTGGCAACGGATATAACTTGAGTCATAGAAACAAAGCTCTCCTAACTCATGGACAGGCCAGAAAAATCCCCTTTCCTGTGCACCTAAATATGACAGAGTTTATTCGCAAGAACTCCAAATATTTTCTCTAGTTTGGCCAACGTGGTGCGATGCCTATGTCGATCTTGCCGGAAAACCAACGGTAGACTATGATTGAATACCCTTTTCCGAAGCCCTACCTTATGCCCAAATAGTCGAGTCCACAAAATGAATCACGGGCCCGTGTGAGGTGTTTCTAAATTCCTCCATTTTGAAGAGGCTGATACTATCTAAGACAGTCCCATGTTCGTTGAAGCCTGACTGAAATGATCCGCGAAATTGATAACATAATAGGTGAGCCTTGAAAAGGCAAAACGTGGCAGCTCAATTCTGTGAAACAAACAGATGTTCCACGTGAAACATGGAATTCGGGATTATCCTGTGATTGAGCCTGTGTGCTCTAATATATTGATTTCTAAGGCGTAATATGCCGAGGATAAAGAACGAGCATCCCCGAAATGAGGGCTAATCGGAGGCACACTTGACCTGGTAGCCTATAGTTAATGACTGAACGAAAAACAGGATTCTTTGCCAACGTCAAGCAAGTTCAAAACGTTGAACTGATAAAGCTCAGATATATTAAGAGGTTAAATTTGAATCTAACGCAGAGATTGGCGGGAAATACGGTTTTCGTTCGGGCACTGCCTATGTGTGGGACTCTGTCCCAGGGATGACGAACAAAGCTAAAGCTATTGAACGTTTATCTGCACAAAATCCAACCATGTCCAGTCCGTTACATTATCGGCGTTGTCATCAACGGCAAAGAAAAAGAAATAGGATCCGACGGGTAGAGCCGTATTGAGGATTGTCTTACTGCTTATGGGCATGAGTTGATAAGCAATAGTACGCATGAATCCAGGCCTCCACCCTCCGGGAATGACATACGAATAATAGTCCTGTGAACTCCAGCTTCCGTCCAGATAGATCCACCAGTCAACGTTTTGCCCTGCGCAACTCCCTGGATCAATGCTAATAGCTATGGACACCGGAGTTCCCTTTAGGACGGTAACAGGACCGTCTGAACCATTGGCTGTTATGTCTATATAGAACTCATCACGTTTCAAGAGCTGGAAGTTTCCATCAAGGGGTAACTGAGCATTAGTAAGGATATGTGTATCAATAAAATCGTCATAAGATCGACCCGTCAAGCTCTCAAGTATCGGCGATATGTTCTCGTGTCTCCACATCACACCTGTCAAGCCGTAATGTTCATATAGATATCCCATAAGGGCATCCAGGCTCTGGTTATCATTGGAAAGCTCCATGTCAAGCATATAATTAATCAGCGAGGATCGAGCGTAGATCATATTCGTGTATTCTCCGTCATTTGGAGAGTCAGACGCCGATACACCAACCGCGGCTACGAGTTCGTCTATAGATAAGTCAAACTCAGTTCCGACATTTGCGCTGTATTGATTCCATCGACTGAGCATCCCGGAGGTATAATGATCTCCTCCTCTTGCAAGTCCCATATGCCTTATACCATAATAAGTTGTCGCCCCCTCCTTGATCCATATTTCCAGCTGGAAGGCATTCCCACTCCCGTCCGGCTCTCGCTCGATCAGCTTCCCGAGCCAAGAGTGAAAAATCTCATGCGCAATATATTCCCACAAATAGGGAGCTGCAAAGTCAGTAGCGGTAATACTGACACCAACTCTTGAAAGGGACCATGTTGTCGTATCTCCATTTGCCCTCACCTTTATGCCATACCGTTCGTACTTGTACCCACCGAATGTATGCCAGGCAAGATGAAAGCATTTGATTACATAATCTGAGAATTCATCAGGGCTGGGGCCGCTTGACAAGGCTGCCCTGTGAATCGCCACTGAAACGGTTGTGGTGTGGATATTCTCCGTACGCACCCAATAATCATCTAAATTGTAGTCAAAATGGTCGGAAGGCCCCTGTAAATCATCCAGTCCTTCAGTGTAGTCGCTCTTGACTGCGGGAATCCCTGGATCTGACAAGTCGTCATTGCATGGTATACCTGATGCCTCGGTGACATTCGAAGTGCATGCCATCACAAGTATACAAGTAGTGGTTATAAGAAGAACGAGTTCTTTCATGGCCTTTCTCCCAGGTTGCTTCTTAGATTTCATGGTTATCGATCCGACAACGTGTGACGGGATTATCAGACATGTCCAGGGACCAAAAAAGCGATTGCACGATTATAGTATTCACGTAAGCTAAATGGATACCCATGTTGAGAAAAAAGCCAAAGCAAATTGCATCAGATTTGGATAACTCCTGATAAAGCAGTGGCTGTGAGGTCGGACAAAGGGATCCGCCAATATCTTCAAGAAGATGTGCAGTCATCACAAAAGCCTCAATTTGTCCAGTGTTTCTTTTCTATGCCGCCAATCGGGCATAAAACGCGTCAAGAGCGAGTAAAAGGCTTTTGAATGATTATGGTTTTTCAAATGGCAGAGTTCATGCATGATCACATACTCTATGCAATGCACAGGCACCTTCACCAGATTCACATTGAGAGTAATCCGGCCTGAAGAGCTGCAACTTCCCCAGCGTCTTCGCATGAGACGTATCACCATATCCGGTTCGGGAATCCCATGCCTGGATGCAATACGGTAACACTTTTCCATGTACCGCCCAAAGGTTTCATGGGCCCTTTTCCGATACCAGGCCCCTACAGACTTTTTCACGCGTTGAGCATCGGTCTTATCTTCCACCCAGACCCATAGAAAACGTCCCAATAGTTTTGCAGACTGCTTAGAACCGTTTTTGATTCTTAAACGGTACCGCCTCCCCAGATATACCAGGGTCTCTCCACTTAAATAATGTTTCGGCATGGGCAAAGGCTGGTAGCTTTCCAGCTTATCAAGGGTTCTGATAATCCATGGCGCTTTCTCATTAATCACCCTTATCACCTCTTCGTCAACGGCGGAATATGGGACAAATATATTTACCGTCAACTCAGGAGATACCACAATGCGCATACGTTTCCTCTCTCCTCTATGGAGGCAATAGGGAATTGTTCGAGACCCGAATTCAATGACGCGCTGCACGGAATTAATCTTCATTGGCTACAGCCACCTCTCTATACACCGATCAATAATAGCGTCATGATCGTCCAAAGGGAGCTCAAGCCCATGCTCTTCGGCCACTTCAAACAGCATGTCATCTATCTCCCCACGAATTTTTGTGATGGCGTCTTCATTTGTACTCCAATCCCGGATTTTGTGCTCTGCAGATTTATCCACGATTCTAAGGGCAATGTCCGTCCCGGGTCTTTCATCTTGTACACCATATTCGGCCATGCCCTCTTGGAAACATCCATAATAGCGGCGCGCCACGTCATTTCCGATAAGATCATAGGGGATTTCATAGTCAGTGGGTGTAACCAACCTTGTGGATATATCCTTAATCTTTTCCAGGGCTTCAAGGGCCAGCAACCTGCCCTGATGATATGCCTCGATCACCTCTTCCAGCACCTTGGAAAATCTCATGTGAAAAGCCACAAAAGGTGACGTTGGTTCTAAAATAACTTAATGATATTTTTCTGTATCCGGCAACACATCGGAAGCGTCTAAACGATTCACCTCTGATGTGGTGATGCCCAGAAACCGACCTACATCCGCCCCGGAATAGCCCATTTTCCTGACAGCTATCTGACAAAATATCTTCCGGCTTTTAACGACATCCCTCTTCCTTATGCCGGAACACAATCCTATCTTTTCTACCCCTCCTCCATCACATATCTGGTCAGCCAATATCTCCAGGCCAGATATATTCCAATTAAAACGCAAAGTCTCCTCTTCTTTTTCCTCAGCATCTCTTATAACATTCTTTACAAAATCGCTGATCCCCAATATCCGTTCGTGTGAAAATATCTTGCTCCCGGCTCATTTTATCGAAAGAACCGTAACTTCTCAAAAAGTCCGGGTATATCCTCCTATCCAAGGTCCATGCGGGTCTCTTTTTTAAAGGCCCCAAAGTTTTGCCTCATTTAATAGAACGGCGGTGTTGCCATAAACTTCATCCAAGGGCAGCCCCATAGAAAGCCCTCTCAATAAGCGGCCGCCATTTCCGCCTGTACTGAGGTAGTATTTAATTAGCCAGGGGGCGTTGAACGTGCGACGTAAGAATTTATGTTGCGGCCTTCTCCTCAATGAATTGCTCATATTTTTCTGTCGCCCGTTTTCGTCTCTTCCCAAAACAGCCCAGTAACGTGTCAATTCTAACGGGTAGGGATCGCCTTAGCATAAAATTCATACCTGTTTTGAAAAATATGGCCATATCTTTTATGCCGGCGATTATAGTTGACAACGTAGCCGGTTAAAAGCTTTCTCATACTATTAGACAGAGAAATCTTTCCGGTTCCGGCCAAAAAACGAGAGTGTGTCCATGAGAGCCCAGGCAGAGATACTGAGGGCCTCCTTCTCACAAAGATCCTTAAGGCGGCCAAGAAAATCTTCACAATCCTTCTTGCTGCCGAATATCTCTAGTCCGTCAATCCCTCTGCCAATTACATGATGCAAGGGACCGGGTGTATCAAGTCTTGGCTGTCTGGGCATGAAGGGAAGGTATCTCTATTCTGCCCGTTTGGCAATTTGCTTTGGAACCACCGTCCCCTTTCTCTGAATCTGAATTGCAAATCAGTGACAAACAGGCCTTTTAGCTTTAGCAATTTTCGGATAAACTCCTTTACGGTCTTAGGTTCCTCCCATCTTATTGGTTTACGTGAACCTGAAATAAGGGAAGGAATCAATGACTATCAACTGCAAAATGATCGCACCCCTATAAAAAAGAAAACTTCCAAATTCTTCCTCTTTACAGGGCTTATATGATACACAAACAACATGATGAATTTATAGAAATTGGGATCTTATTATCTTTGAGAATCTCGG
>JAXHTA010000259.1:0-5793 GCA_034190285.1 Thermodesulfobacteriota bacterium
TCCATTTGGAGATTTATTATCTTCTTTGATAAATGCCTCAATGGCTTCTCGCATCAGAACAGACCTGCTTTCCCCTCTTTCCTTAGCCGTAGAAGCAAGTTTTGCATATAATGATTCAGGTAGCTTGAAAGATAAGGTTTTCATGTGGCCTCCTTGTTATAATACCATTTTGTCCCAAGGGTAATACAAATATGTTCGGATGTCAAACGCCATGCTCATTCCTTCAAACTTATTTCTTTCGTTTGATATGAGGCATTACTATTAATAATATACTTTAAAACCTGACTCTTTCCTTAACTAGTGCCCGAACGAAAACTGTTTTTTTTCGCCAATCTCTACGTCAGATAAAAACTTTAATCCTCAAAATATTTAATATATTCCTGCGGTTAAAATTTTGATCTTCCTTGACCTTGACGAAAAATCCTAGTTTTCGTTCAGACGCTAACTATCATCCTCTGACGTACAAGATTATACAGATCAATCTCTTCCCATCAAATGCAAGGCAACAGATATGTAACAGCTCAATATTTCAGAGTATATTTTTTGCCACAAAGGAAACGAAGGTCATAAATGTATATTTTTTCAGGTTTAAAGCTGTTTTTTGCGGCCTTCGTGGTGATTCATTTTCTGTGTGAAGATGGGACGTGAAGGTGGCACGGGCTTAAGATTCCAAGTTTCTTAATCTCCGGGAAAACCTACGCTATAAGCGCGCGCTGCTTTATTATGCTCTTTTTGCGATTATCAGGGTACTTCCCACTGTTCCGGAAATCCGTTTATACTGCATCCTCTGTACGACGAAAAATCTCGCGTTCTCGGACAGCCTCCTATGCGGCCTTTTCCAATTTGACGGCACAGACCTTTAGTTCCGGGATCTTGGCGATGGGATCATGGGCAGGGTTGGTTAGGATGTTGGCGTTACTCTCATAAAAATGGAAAGGCATAAACACTATTCCCTGTCTTACCCGTTCGGTCAACATGGTCCTGGCCGTAATGCTGCCTCGGCGAGACGCTATACTCACCTTATCACCATGACCAACTCCTACCCGGTCTGCATCTTCAGGGTGTATTTCCAGAAATCCTTCTGAAATCTCCGCCTCGAGCGTCGGGCAGTTTCGGGTCATTGTCCCTGTGTGATAGTGGGCAAATACACGGCCTGTGGTAAGCCAGAATGTAAATTCATCATCCACTGCTTCAGCCGGAGGCTTGTATTCTATGGCATGAAACAGGCCTTTCCCGCGGGCAAAGCCGTCCTTGTGAAGAAACTTGGTACCCGGATGGTCAGTATTCGGGCACGGCCACTGTAAGCCTTCTCCCTCCAGACGTTCGTATGTAATTCCGCCGTATGACGGCGCAAGGCTGGCGATTTCTCTCATCACCGCCTCCGGTGAGTCAAACTCCATTGGAAAGCCAAAACGGGCCGAGACTTCCTGAATGATCTGCCAGTCAGGACGTGAATCTCCGATTGGGTCAATTGCCCGTCGCACACGCAGGACCCGTCTCTCCGTATTTGTAAAGGTGCCCTCTTTCTCGGCAAAGGAGGTCCCCGGCAGCACTACGTGGGCTAGGTTTGCCGTATTAGTCAGAAAGATGTCCTGGACCACCAGGAGTTCCGCTGCCTTCAAGGCCTTTTCCACGTGATTGACATCCGGATCGCTCAACATGGGGTTCTCTCCCACAATATACAGGGCCTTCACCGAACCGTCTGAAAGCCCGGACATCATATCCGAAATAGTTAGTCCCAGCCTGTCAGAGAGCACGACATTCCATGCCGACTCGAACTTTTTCTGATTGTCAGGAACGGTCACAGCCTGATATGCGGGATATACGTTGGGCAGGCCACCCATATCACATGCGCCCTGCACATTGTTTTGACCGCGAAGGGGGTTAACGCCGGTAGATTCCCTGCCGATGTGGCCGGTAAGCATGGCCAGATTGGCCAGACATTTCACATTGTCCACACCGGTGGTATGCTGTGTGATTCCCATACAGTAGACAATCGAGCCCGCCTTAGCGGTCGCAAAATACTCGGCGATCTTGATAATTTTTTCGGCAGCAATGCCCGTGATTTCCTCCGCCTTCTCAGGGGGGTATTCGTCGATGACCTTTCTGGCATCCTCAAAGCCCTCTGTCCTCTCTTCGATGAAGGCCTGATCGTGCCAGCCCCGCTGTATGATAACATTCATAATCCCGTTTAGGAGGGCCACATCGGTCCCCAGGTTCTGACTCACATAGACATCGGCCATCATGGCAAGCTGTATCTCGCGGGGATCCGCTACAATGAGTTTTGCACCTTTTTCTTTTGCCCTAAATATCCTGGTGGCCACCAGGGGATGGGAAGAAGTGGTATTAGAGCCGATAACGAAGATGCAGTCAGAGTCTTCCAGCTCAGCAACCGAGTTGGTCATGGCTCCGCTGCCAAAGGCGGCGGCAAGACCTGCCACCGTGGAAGAGTGTCAAAGCCGGGCGCAATGGTCCACGTTATTGGTGCCCACAGCGGCCCTCGCAAACTTCTGGACCAGGTAGTTTTCCTCATTGGTCACCTTTGCGGAGGTCATAAAGCCTATACTATCACTGCCATAAGTATCTCTGATCTTTTTGAGTCCTGATGCCGTGTAATCCAGGGCCTCATCCCATGAAACCTCAGTGAGAACGCCGTCCTTGCGCACAAGTGGACTGGTCAAACGCTTGGGGCTCTGTATAAATTCGTGGACATTCCAGCCTTTGATGCACAGTTTTCCCTCATTCATCGGGCTGGTCTTGCACGGGATTGTACCAATGATTTGCCCGTCCAGGACCTCCAGGTAGAAATTACACCCGCAGCCACAATGGGGGCAGGTAGTCAGTACAGTTCTGTAATCCATAGTTACTCCGTGGGCGCCGGGCCCAAAATGTTCAAAGGCGATTTCTGATCCGTTGTAAAACCCGTTCGATATTGGAATTCCTTATCAAGGATATCCGCAACCTTCTTATACAGCGTCCTTAGCGGGATGTCGGCTGGACAGGCTTCATTGCACAGTCCGCAGTCAATACATCGGCCGGCCATATGCACGGCTCGTGTAAGATGAAAGATCGGGATCTCAGGAGGAATATCACCCGTGCGGATCAGGCCATCGCTTTCAAGGCTGCATTCATTGCAAAAACACATGGGACAAATGTCCCTGCACCCATAACATTTTACACACCTCGCAAATTCATTCATCCAGAACCCGAAACGATCTATCAGATCAAGTCCGTCAACCCTATCCACCGATGCCGACGAGACCGGTTCGGCCTTTTCTCCTGCCACGAACTCTTCCGGATAAGGCCTGGAACACTCACAGGCATCGGCCAGCTCCTGGGGGCAGGCAATGCCGACGGGAATGATCTTTTTAGGATCCAACTGGTTCCAGGTATAGAGGACTTTTAACCCACGCTCGTCGCATCCGCGTACAAGCACCCCAAAGGTATCATCCGGGTAACCGCGGGCAAGATTAATGAGTTGTTTATTAAGGGGATACCGGCTGTCTCCGGACAAATTCCTGTCTCCGGTCACCAGATTGTCGACTTCCTCGCCTTTACAGAAAAGGCGAGGACCGACATGGCCGTTCTGTTTACTGAGACCCAAGAAGCCCTTGATCTTGCCTGAACCCAAAAGCTCTTCGACCTTTTTCTTTACATCGTCCGTCATAAAACATCCTGTTCAAAGTCTCAGATTTAACAAATGGATTAACCGTACTGCCAATAATTTGCTTTACCAATCGAATATCGAACAGACGAGTCCCGAATTACGAATTTTCACTTCTACATTGTTTCTCGGTTTTCACAGGAATTAAAGTTTTATGTTCTCCTTCGTCAATCGTCACTCCTTGATCGTCATTCGATTGCTATTTCTACAGCAACTTAATTCTCTAATTTGCAGAAAGCACTTTCACATGAAACGGCACTAGCCCTTTCAACAACCGGCAAACTGGCCCTATGCCGCATACAACTCCTTTCTGCTCTTGCTGAGAGGCGATGGACCCAAGGATCGAAGGTTCTCAATAAAATCCCTCATTTCCTCGGCAAATTCAGGTCCTTCTGCAGAAGATATCCATCTGGAGTGTAAACGCCCTTCTTCAATGCCGCTAAAAGAAAGTAGTTGCTTTAAAAAACGCACCCGCTTATCAGTTGAGTAATTACCATACAGGTAATGGCAATCGCCCAGGTGTCACCCGCCCACGAAGACGCCGTCCACTCCCTGCTGAAAGGCAAGCAGGATATGGTGCGGCGACACACTGGCGGAACACATGACCCGAACGGTACGGATGTTAGTTGGGTATTGCAGACGACTGACCCCAGCCAGGTCAGCAGCGGCGTATGCTCACCACGTGCATAGGAAGCATATAATCCTGGGTTCAAAATCGGTGTTGCTCATAGCAGGTATCCTAATTGGTTTTACATGTTTTTCTAATCTTTCACACAGCCCTTATCTGGGCAGAGAGCTGCTGAGGTTTAAAGCCCCTGAGCAGGGCGCTCTGGGACGGGCATGTAGAAGCACAATTTCCACAGCCCTTACATAGAATAGTATTGACCTGACAGATTTTTTTTTCGGGCAGATATTCAATGGCGCCATACGGGCACATGTCCATACACCCCATACAGCCCACGCAGGTGTTTTCATTGATTTCAGCCACGATTGCGCTTAACACCAGCTTGTCTTTAAAAAGGATGGTAGCTATCCGGGAAGCTACTCCAAACCCCTGAGATCGAGCCTCCTCGACTGTGGCCGGATAACGCGCCGAACCACAAACAAAGACACCGTCCGTGGCAAAGTCCAAGGGCCTCAACTTGGCATGTGCCTCCAGAAAAAAATTGTTCTGGTCAACAGGGACCCGCAAAAGCTGGGACAGATATTGTACATCATCCCGCGCCACCATGGGCGTTGATAATACAACGAGGTCATAGGGTATCTCCATCGTCTCCCCAATCAAGGGCTGATCAAAGCGGACCATCCCGTTTTTTACGATCGGAGGTCGGTCCGCATCGTAGACATCAAACCTGACTCCCTGGCCCCTTGCATCCCACAGCATCTTTTCCTTTTTAGTCCCATACATCTGCATATCCCTGTAAAGGATATGGACGTGGGCATCCCGGTTTTGCTCCATGATAACGCGGGCGTTTTTTACCGCAGTCATACAGCAGATCCTGGAGCAGTAAGACCGTTCGGGTGACCTTGCGCCTACACACTGGATCATGACAACACGCTCGGCGTCAAACTTCTCATTCCTCAGCAGGTCTTCCAGTTCCATCTGAGTAATGACGGTCTTGCCGTCATAACCGTAAAGCCCCTGGGGTACAAGCGGAACAGAACCCGTGGCCACAACGACGCAGCCTACTTTCTCTTGATGGGTGTCCCCTTTTTCTGATGCGATGGTGACATCAAAGTTCCCGATATACCCTCCGACCTCTTTCACCTGGGAGCCCGAATAGATCGTTACATTGGATTTGGCCGCCACCTCTTCCGCGATGGCCGTGACACGGTCAATGGCCCTGTCTCCCCCCGGCGCAAGCTGGTGGATATTACGCATAAGCCCGCCAAGTTCAGGCTCCTTTTCCACCAAAACCACATCCAGGCCCATCCCTGAAAGGCTCTCTGCCGCGGACAGACCGGCCATCCCCCCCCCTATAACGAGGGTCCTGGAGACCAACGCCGCCTCGATGTCCTCTTGAGGTTCTAGAAACGCCGACTTGGCAACACCCATTCGCACCAGGTCTTTTGCCTTTGACGTGGCATCATCCCCGGCCTGCATATGCACCCATGAGCACTGGTCCCGG
>JAXHTA010000026.1:0-16203 GCA_034190285.1 Thermodesulfobacteriota bacterium
CTGCTCTTTCGTCCATATGCGCTCCATCGCCGAATGAAGCGCATATTATTCGAGCCTGCAAAAATGGTTAGGCATGGAGTCAACAGGGCCGCGGCAATATGCTGACACGCAGAGTCATAGCCTATGAACTCGTCGCATTCAGCTATCAAAGCTGCCACCTCTCCAATTCTGCTCTCGATACCGATGAGTCCCCACCCAATCAAAGCGCTACCCTGTGAATCAAGAGAGGTATGTAATACAGCATAGCCTTGCTTATCAATTGCATTTACAAGTGAATTCGTATAGGCCAACTCCTCGTCACCCAGGCCTTTGTCCAGAAGCACGACGGTATTTGCCTCCTGCAATAACGAAATGAGGATTCCTTCCTCCAGATGTCTGCCAACCCTCTTGCGGGGATTACCGCCAACACCAAAATTAGCGACGATAATCCTTCTTGCACCTTGAGATCGCAGCCCCTTACAAAATTCTTTTGAAAGGTCCAGGTAAGGTTGAGGAATCCATACCTTGGGATAACAGAAGCCTTCCTCACCGGTAACCTTATCAAGCCAGGAGTTTGTCAATTCCGACATAGACATTTTCTTGTTGAGAGCACTATCAGAGCGACTGTCAAAGAAAAAGTAACGTTCGTTTGGGAAGATAGGCAAAATACCCAGTTGGGAAAAACGCGAATCCGGATCTACAAGGATAGTCTCTTCCACCGGACAAGAACGCATCTCCTGCTGAATAATCTCCAAAACACTGTGCCAGCTTGACAAACGCTCCAGCACACCCCCATTTCTGGAATATTGAATTCTTCTTATTCTGATCCTGGGATTTTCTCCGAAAAGCTCCTGTAATTTCCCTCCACCGATGAGCACAAATTCAGCTTCCGGGAAAATCTTATTAAGCCGCTGAATGACTATGCTTGTGATGGCAACATCAGCACCAATCGTGACACGAGACAGCAATATTACCTTTCTGACCTTTTTTTGCCCTGACAGACAATTGCTGTTGGATCGTACCGTATTGACTCGGTCAAGAATATCCTTAGAAGAATGTATCCCGAAATCTCTCAATGCAGCATCAAGCTCTCTTCCTGCCGGTATGTTGCGGCAATGAGAAATAACCTGAGCCATTACCTTATTATAAGTCACGGTCTGTAATTCTTCAAAATCGTCACACAGACTTTCAATAATAATACCAAACAGTGCCCCCGTAGGAGGATTGGCAAGCTTTGGATCCCAGGAAAAGGTCGTCATTTCACAAAGCAAATCAATATATTCTTCTTCGTATCGGCAATCCTTCAAGTAATAATCCAGGAAAGAGTGAGCAACTTGACGCGCCAACCTTTCCAGCCTATCCGGGTCTACAGCAGTATCTTTCATCAGGGCAGACCATCGTTCACGATAATAAGAATATTCCATGACCTACATAACCCTCTCAAGTAAGACTTTACTCCCATCAAACACAGCTTCAGGTCTTATCATCAGCATACATTCATGATCACGATGGCATTCTTTTCTATGACAGGGTGAACAATCCAATTCCTTACGTAAGACAAGCGTCTTCTCAAGATTCGAAGCAGTATATCGTGGGTCTGTGGGCCCCATAATCACTACTACGGGGATGTCAAAGGCTACCGCGTAGTGTCTAGGTCCGGTATCATTTGTCACCAGAAGCTGGCATCTTTTGACCAAGTATTTCAAGAGGGCCAGATCAACCTTATCAGGGCCGGTATTAATAATCGGTGCTTTACTGCTTGCGGTAATAGACCGGGCTATTCCATCTTCTCCTGGTCCAACCAGTAATAAAATTCTGCAATTCCATCGTTGCACAAACAGCTCAGCTAGCTTAGCGAAGTATTCAGTAGGCCAGCATTTGGAAGAGCCAAACTTTGCCCCGGGATTTATTCCAATGACCATTTCATCCGGCCTGATTCCATAGCTATCGATAAGTTGCGCCCCCTCTTTTTCAAGTGAATCGGACATGAAAAGCCTCGGCTTCATCACATCGGGAGTCTTCAGGTGAAACCAGCGGCAAATTTCCATGTAATATTCCACCATCGGCACTGGCAGAATTCCATTTTCAACATAATTTGGCTTCGGACCACCACCCAACAGGAAGGACCTGTAGTTTCTGCGGTACCCGTATATTTTCTGTACTCCTCCAAACCATGCGCTCAAGACAGACCGGAGAGAACTCGGCAAGACAATGGCAATATCCGCATTCAGGTCACGGATAATCTTCACCAATTTCACAAAACCCCTTGCGGTCTTATCATCACAGCCCAAAATCTGATCAAACCAGGGGCCATCCTCAACTACACCTTTGGCGTAGTTTCTTATGACAGCAATGATTTCGGTTTCAGGGTAGTTGTGTCTCAGGCAATGAAACGTTGGAGTCGCTGCAACAACATCACCGACCCAATTGGGACAGTACACGAGTAGTTTTCTAGGCTGCAACTGCACGGGCATTTAAACGGAGTGTCTTAAAGCTAAGCGCTATTACGCATCGCAAGGGCCTCCGCAAGCTTCTCCTCAACTTCTTCGACGGCAATTTTTCGCATGCAAATTCTGTTAAGACCGGGGCATCGTTTCTTATAACAGGGGGCACATTCGACGCCGGATTGAACTACCAGATGTTCACTTCCATAGGGTGCGACTCGTGCGGGAGATGTTGGACCAAAAAGTGACACATAGGGCGTACCCACTGCCCCTGCAACATGAGCCGATCCGGAATCCGGCCCTACGGCCGCAGCGGCCGCCTTGAGTATAGCCACAAGTTCCACAAGCGACGTCTCACCAACCATATTGATAAGATCAGTGGAGTTGATACTATTTTCAAGTTGCAGAGATAGAGCCCTCTGGGAACGATCTCCCAGAAGAACAACCTTCTCGTTTCCGGAAGAAAGGACATGTTTTGTCAAGGCACAGTATCCCTCGAGGAACCAGTCTTTAGACTCCCACGATGATCCCATTACTACCGCAACGATGGGATACTGTATATCAGAGACAATGCTCGGAGCCATTGAAAGCAAATCAAATGAAGAAAACCCGAATTCCAGCGAATTTGGAGCAGGTAATCCAAGGTATTCCGTAAATTTCAGGTAATGGCGTAACTTCGGAAATTCCTCGCTACAGTATTCGATTCTTTCATTATTAAAAAGCCAGTTAAATTCCTTGGAATTCTGTCGGCCAAAACCGACACGTCTCTTTGCACCTGAAAGCAAAGAGAAAAAGCCGCTCTTGAAGTGACGCTGAAGGTCCATTGTAATATCGAAGTTCTCTTGAGAAAGCTCTTTGTATAATTGCCGTACCGCTAGAACACCTCTGTGCCGGTTAAATACAATCACTTTGTCAATCTGGGGATGAAGCTTTACAAGTTCGACCCACTGAGGCTCAACGAGCCACGAGATTCTGCTTTCCGGCAAGTTTTTTTTTATATGAGATACCAAACAAAGCCCTCTCATCACGTCGCCCAAAGACCCCATAAGAATGATCAAAATAGAAGGTGCCGGGGGCAATATTTCTTGAATGGACGCTTTGGCCATAGGTAAAGTTCGATGCTTTATGACACTCCAGAGTTCTTTCCGAGACCTGTACGCAATATATCGTAAAGCATCTCAGGCAAGCGATGTTTTATTACAGAGCGTTGCCAGCGCGTCAAATATTTATTGCGCAGTTTGTGCCTGTTCCCCCGCGAGAGAAAGGCCTTGTCAAAATCGACGATGAACACACGGTCAGAGCTATCTACCAACACATTGCCGGGATGTAAATCAGCATGGACTATGTTATTCTCGATCAGCGTGGCCGCCTGAACAGCGACTTCTTTCATCACAATTCTGGCACGCTCCTCATCTAAGCAACTGAGTTCGGCAAGTGTTTGCTGTTGTTTAATTTCTCGAGTGACCAGCCAGGCCTTATATAGCAAGTTGCCCCGGTAAGCATATACAAGAGGCTCAGGGGCACTTAGACCGAAACCCCGCACCTTCTGCAACACTTCATACTCAATCTGCCCCCGCGTCTTCCCCCACTTCAGATATCTTCGCTTGACTACACGTCGAATGAGGCCTCCACGGGTATAATGTTTGACCACTACCGAACCTACTCCTTCAAGTTGGGTAATTGTAACGGAGTTTCTTCCTCCCAGGACCGAATCAACAGTATTAGTTGGGGCGTTAAAAAGTCGAATAAGCTGCTCCACATGTTGGTCGGTGAGTTCCCATGAGGAACCGAAATGATAGGAATCATATATTCTGTCTATTGATATACTCATCGCAAAACCAGCCACCTTTCGGCCGCGGCGATGATAGGGGACCCCTTCCAAAAGGAAGCGCCAAACCCTATCTGGTGCCCGAACGAAAAGCGTCTTTTCCGCCAATCTCAGCGTCAGACAAAAAGCTTAGCTCTAAGAATACTCGGAAACCCTTTTCCTAAAACACCAATGGCCATAAGATGATCGACTCACATTAGCTGCAATTGTCTAAATCTTTCGAGAAAAAGCAAGAGAATATCTGAATTATCATCCCATCCCCGCAAGAAATCCGACACCCCTTCTTCTGCGCCAAAGCGTCTGGCAAACGGCACCCGATTCAACTCTGTACCGTTGAGAAATATGGGTTTTAGATCGGAAATAAGGATGTTGCCTCCATGCATTCCTTGGATAGAAATACCGGTTTGTTTCATCACAAAGAAGGCCTTCGCAATATGCTCGGCTGCGGAGTGCTTTTCATCGTTTGGAATGGTGTCTGAAGCAAAGAAATCCCGGGCCAGGGTCCCCTCGCAAGACGCCTCAATCATATAAGAGCACAACCTCTTGTCCGGGCCCCTTTTTACAATTAGGGCAATAGGACGCGGCGTACGAATCCCTAATCGGTTAAGCCGATGGGCATTTTTCCATCTCCGTGCAATAATGCCACACCGTCTCAGCAGAGGTTTCCCGGAAGTCCGGGATGAATGCAATATGAGCGGGCCAGAATCGGTGACGACGTAATTGCTGCACGCTCTTTCCATCTTCTGGTTTTTGTCCTCAGAGATAAAATTCTCCGGATTTCTGCAAACCGCTGCAAATCCGTCATCCCAAACTCTTAGGTCACATACTGAAAAGCAACCATGTGTTTTTCGTACCAAGAATGGATCTTGCGAACGAAATATCTTTCTCATGTACTTTGCAAGATGGCGGTTTCGTACACGCTTGACCATTCCAATCAGCTTTTGAATATCCTTTTCAGTGATTTCATACCCTCTCTTTGAGCAATAAAGCCGATAATATTTAGGAAGTTCAGTATCATAAACAGGCCACAAACGGGAAAACAATTCAACCAGGTTTTCTGATGAAAGTCTCTTGCCTACGGGCCTTGCGGAAGTCCGCACCTGATCACCATCAAGCGAATAGATGTCTTCGGCGGTTACCAAGAAATTCCCCATATGCAAATCGGCTTGAATTATGCCCGCTCGATGTTGATCAGCCAGACACACAAGTAGGCGATCAAGCAATTGTTGCCGATCCTGTCCACTTGGTGCGTCGGCCAGAGCTTTATCCAGGCGAACGGCGTCTTTTATATACTCGAAAACAATGGCATAAAGGTCATATTTAACAAGATATCCGGAAAACAGTATCTTAGGGGATGCAATAAAGCGATCAAGAAATGCTCGAGATCCCTCATCGCTTCGCCGCCAGTGAATCCTCGCTCGTTGGGGGTCAAAGTAGAGTTTCACGATGACCTGATCGCCCTCAGCCTGACCCAAACATACAATCCTTTTGCCCAGGATTGCCCGAAATACCTGAGTACACCTAATTGTGCCAATGGATGGGACATCAAAGGCGAGTGAAGCAGACCGCCGGGTTCGAACATGGTCTTGAGTTATGTCGGAAAGCAAGCCCTTGATGGACACAACAGCCTTGTCTGATTCCTTTGATTCTAATGCCCCATATTCAGTGCCAGCACATGACCAGTCTTTCTTACCGATATATCCGTTGCGCTGAAGTCTTGATCCTCGAAATACTCGCATATATTTATACGGTTAACCCAGACATGTCGGATCGCCAGCCTTGATTTCGACGAAAAACCAGCCCCCCCCCTTTAAGGGAGTGAGTTTGGGCTGGGCTGAGCCAGTGAGCCAACTGCATCATGATTTCCTGGTGCGGGACTGATACGCGAAATCCAAACAGGATTATGGGCTGAAACGATTTTCGTGCGACATCTGGATCAGTTTTGCCGACATCACCAACTCGGCGAATGAGGACATTGCAGCAATCAAGAACCCCCGCCAGCCGTCGAGTATACCCAAACGCAGGATAAAATCCTTAAAAAATCGAAACGGGGGACGAAATAACAGTTGAAGAACCGGCGCAGTCGCTCCTCTCTCAAACTTGTCTTGGGCCTTCCAGGATGAATACCTGTCGATTTTCTGTACCCAGGACGCCATGGAAGAAATGCTGTCGTGGTCAAGTCGATTCGTGAGCATACCGGTGTTGTCTAGCGTGACTTCGGCGTGGACGCGCTTGTCTTGGTAACGGCCCATGCTTCTGCGGAATAGACGAAGCACACTGTCGCGGCCCCATCCAGAGTACTTGACGCGCCTGCCCATCAAGTGATTGTTGCGATTGATCCGGTATCCATCCTTATCCGGCCCCCGTGCCAGTATCTCCTGAATCTCGGTGCGGAGTGCGGATGTCACCCTTTCGTCGCTATCCAGGACCAGTATCCATTCGTATGTTGCCTGGGGTATTGCCCAGTTTTTTTGCGCAGCAGAATTAATGTACTCGTGTTGAAGTATCCGGTCTGTGTATTTCCGGGCAATATCCAGGGTGCGATCCATGCTGAAGGAATCCACTATAAGGATCTCGTCCGCCCACTTGACACTTTGAAGACAAGCTTCAATGTTTTTTTCCTCGTTGTAACAAGGGATAATTGCCGTGAGTTCTTGACGTTGATTTTCTTCAATGTTCATGAACAAATAACCTTGACAAATGCTCAGGCCCAAACGAAAACCGGCTGTTTCCGGCCCTAGCCCACGTTCAAATGAAATGTTGATTCCTGTAATATTTCGATATATTCCAGATCACCATGTGAAATACACAAACTGCGAAGCTGGGAACCCGCTCAAAGGGCCCGGCCTGAACGAACGCGCCCTCTTAAAAAATGGCCATTTCTGCCTATACACTATTTCCCGTTCATACACAGACATATAGAGAAATGAGCCGGCCTGTCAAGTAGGTAGTGCGCGAACGAAACCTCTCTCATTGGTCAACCTCTAATTCAAACAAGAATCCTAATCCTCAAAATATTATAAGAATTTAGCCTTTTAGAAAAAAGGTTTTTGACCCGTGGGGATCTCTTTTGGCAAAGCCGCATATACAGTTCTCATTCTGTCAAGACGGCTCAGCCGTGAAATCCAGCGCCGGAAAGCCCCATAAGACAGCCTCCCCAAGGCCGGTTTCTGTTCTGCCTAAAACTAACCCCTGTTTATAGCCCAGGGCGCGTGCCGAGACCTATGAAGAATCTGTGATGAGGCGTTGTCAAAAGAGACCCCACGGATCCGTAACCAGCTTACATCTATTTCAGATATTTCAAATAGCTAAAGTGTTACAAAATATTCAATATATTCGTGATGTTGACGAAGAACTATAGTCTTCGTTCTGACAATGGCCATTCTTATTTTAGGCGATACCAATCCAGCATTTAAGTAGCCAGGAGAACCGTCAGGCCCTTACCTCTCAAATTGTTGCGGCATGGGCAGGCGGCTTGCGCGCAAACATAATGAGTTTTCGCCCAAAAAGGACAGGGGAACTCAAGACCTCACTCAGAATATCACGCTGCAGGGCATATGGAACTCTCGACCTTTCCCCGCGAACAATCTTCCGGGTACTCCAGCTTACAGGGAAAAAGAGTAAAGGAGCCAGAATCAGAGATCTCCATGAATATCTGGTTGTATCCACACCCAGGACTTCAAAACCCACATGCGTCAAATACAACCGGAGCTGAAACAGGTTGATGAGGAAAACATGGCCGAAATAGACACCTTCTGCTGTTGAGGGATTGGTCGGGCGTTCTGACCGATACGCCGCTGATGAGATCACCATGGCACGTCTTCGGTGGGCATGACCGGTTAAAAGCATCCCCAAGCGGCCCTCAAGATTGAGCAAATTCGGCGTCGTTACAATAAGAATACCTCCGTGCTTGAGGATTCTGTAAAACTCCTGAAGCACAAAGATCTGATTGTCAATGTGCTCAATTCCTTCCGAATTGAGAATACCATCGAAGCAACAATCATCGTAGGGAAGTGGCTTAGTCATATCGACACGGTCACATACAAACCCTGCGTCTCGGCACTGGTCAGGAAAGAGATCCGCCGCCCTCACGGTAAAACCGGTCTTATTAAGCCGTCTGCTGTTAACGCCGTCGCCAGACGGTATATCGAGGATCGAGCCAGTGGCCAGGAAACGGTGAAAGAGATCGGCAATATCACCGTGAATATGTGGACTGCGAGTCAGTCTCTGAACCAATCTCATGTTTACCTAAATCGACCGTTCTTTGGGAATCAAATGTTTCATTATGGGCGGCAAGCGTTTCATAGCAGGCGAGTACTTTTCTCACATATCTTTCCGGCCTGAGCACATCTTCCGCGTACTTCCGGGCCGCACGGGAGCACCTCAGACGGTGTTCATTATCTCGAAACATGGTAATTATTCCTTTTGCAAGATCGCGAGGTTTTTCGTCAACCAGGATCCCCGTTTTTTCATCCCCGATGAGTTCCGGCAGGATTCCGCCTTTGAGGGCCACGACAGGCTTGCCACAGGCCAAGGCTTCCCGTACTGCTCGACAGGAACCGTCGCTGCCGGCGTGCAAAAAGACCTTGTAGTCCAGCAAATTTAGCACCTCCGTGTAATCATCACCTCGATAACCAGTGAAAATAACGTTTTTGTGTAATCCTCGTTGGATTACCGGCCGGCGGGCAAGGGTGTCGATTTGACTGCCCCGTCCGATAATCAAAAACTTGAACTGCGGTATCTCCCTCACGACTTCCTCTAATGCATCCAGCAGCAGGGAAAAATTCTTGTGTCTCTGAACCCTGGCGACAATTCCTGAGATCGGCTCATCTGTTGTTATGCCGAATTCCAGGCACAGTTTCTCGCTTTTTGGGGCCGGACGAAATTTCTCCAGATCGACGGGAATATCTACGTGTTGAATCCACTTCTCGGGAAAAATCCGCGAAAGGAATGCTTGTACGCGGAAAGAAGTTGTCATGATTCGAGATGTATTGCGCAGAATGAACCGCCGTCTAAGACGGAGCGGCCCAGGCTCGCCATCATAGCACGTATACACCAGCGTATCCCCAAGACCGGCCAACACAGCTGTTAACGCATCGTTATCCTGATGACTGTGAATCAGGTCAATACTTTTCCGGACTACAAACCTTTTCAGCAAAAAGATATCAGGAACGATCCTGTAGTTAAGATGTTTATTCAGAAAAAAATCATCTGCATGCGGAATACGGCGCTCATCAGCCTTGCTTCGAAGACGGTTAACCAAGCCCTTCGGACCGCGGCCGCAGGCGAAGAAAGTCTGCAAATCCCTATCTGTGCTCAACCACGAAACCAAATTGAGTGCATGGTCTGCTGGCCCGGTCCACTTCCAGTTACTGTAGAGATGCAAAACCCGTGTCACGACAACCCTTCGCTTTCTCAGGATGTGCAATCAGCAGCGATTCTACAACAGTTATCCTTACACAATTCATTGAAATGTCCAGTAGGGGACGTCCGGCATCTTGCATCGGCCGCCCGATTCCCCCGCACACGTTACCGCAAAAGGCAAGCCTTTGTCGTTTCAAGAACGAAGCGGAAAGCACTTTAAGGCCTCTACTGAAACGAGTGCTTTCGTCAGGGCGCACAACGGCAATCCAACAACATTTGTGAATGATCCAGATATACTTTCAACCATAAAAGAACCGATTCCCTGGATGGCATAACTGCCTGCCTTATCATCGGGCTCACTTGTGTTGATGTAAGCTTCTATTTCTTGCTCCGTGAGTTCCTTTATCCGAACTAGGGTAGTGACCGCCTCGGAATGGGCTACGGTCCCGGCAGGGTTTATAAGGCAGAAGCCGGTGATAACTCTGTGCTCTCTCCCGGAAAGAAGAAATAGCATGCGCCTTGCGCTAGAGTTGTCAAGTGGCTTTCCGAGCATCTTTCCGTCAATAGCCACTATGGTATCAGCCCCGAGAACCCAGTATCCCTCTCCTCCGGAGCAAACCTGAAAGGCCTTCTTTTCAGCGAGGACGCGAGATGTGATTAGTGGATCATCTATCACATATTTCTCGTTCACATCACTTGAAAGCGACCGGAATGGAAGACCTATCTGGGTCAACAATTCCTTTCTTCGGGGGGAGGCGGAAGCCAGGATCAAGGGATATTCTGAAGTAATTTGGGAAAAACTCATAATCTTATCTCTTGCTGTCATATTATGTAAGCCCGAAAAGGATTTTGGCGTTTTCTGAGGTTCGTCGAGCCACCTCTTCAAATTGAATGTTTCTCAGGCAAGCGATCTCCTGCGCTACAAATGAAACGAAAAGAGGCTCATTTCGCTTGCCTCTCTTTGGTACAGGAGCCAAGAACGGGGCGTCGGTCTCTATGAGCATAGATTGCATAGGGATACTGGACGCTACCTCCTTAACCCGGGTGGCCTTCTTGTAGGTGACGGTGCCAGGAATAGAAATGTAATACCCCAGCTCTATCATGGTCATGGCCAGATCACTATCCCCGGAAAAACAGTGAATAACCCCTTTCCTTTCGCCTTTTCCCATCCTCTTTAGGATTGAGAGAATATCCTCATGGGCCTCGCGATCGTGGATTATGACGGGCAGGCCCAGATCATCTGCTAGCTCAAGCTGGCGTGAGAACATCTTCATTTGTTCATCCGGGGAAGAATAACAACGATAAAAATCAAGACCAATTTCCCCCCATGCCACAACCCTTGAATCCGAGGTCATACGGGCCAGCTTTTCGAGACCATCCGGGTCTTGTCCATGGGCATTGTGTGGATGAAAACCCACAGCAGCATAGACAAAGTCGTATTCCCGGGCCAATTCGATGGCACTGATAGAACTATCGATATCTATTCCTACACTGATTATATGGGTGAGGCCACCTTTGACGGCCCTATCAAGGATCTCTTTGCGGTCCTCTTCAAAATCCTGCATATCCAGGTGAGCGTGGCTGTCAATTAGGGTCAATCCAGGAATGACCGTCTTCCGCAATCCTTGCGACAAACAGCTCGCTAGCTTGTGAGGCTTAGTATCCGTAAGCCTCCGCCGGACGCCTTGATTACTTTGATCTTGTGAAGAATAGCTCATTTCTAAAACTGAAAACGCGCTAGAAACTAGTGGGGCCTAACGCCCAAAAAGCCCCCTACACTTAAAAGAATCGGACACTGCTTGGTACATTCTCTTCCATTATGATAACGGCACTACCTGAAGATGCGCCGAAACGGTCAGGTACTGTTTAATCTTAATCAATCCTGTTTGGTTTCGCAAATAATTATGTTGAATGTTCTGGGAAATATTATATAATGAAGAAAAATTGGCCCAAACCGCAACGGCTTATGGGTTTAGGGCCTTGCCCGCTGGGGTCAAGGGCCGTTTAACAATAATCGCACGAAGTATTGGGATCTTATGTTTATGGATGCCTCGCCGGAAATTATTGCTGACCCGGGTATGGGGGAAAAATCCCTTGCAGAGCAGCTCCAATATCAGAAAAAGCTGAACGGCATTACTAACAAAATACACTCCGCGAACGACACCAATGATATTCTACTGAACCTTCAGGGTGAGATATTGAATTTCTTCGATGCCGATCGGATCACTGTCTACGTAGTTGACGGCATCAATAAACAGATTGTCTCGAAGTTCAAAAGCGGTGAGGAAGTTAATGAAATCCGGGTCCCGATCAACAATAGCAGTATTGCCGGATATTGCGCTTCATCTGCAAAGGTGGTGAACATAAGCAATGTTTATGACCAGGAGGAACTTAAGGCCATAAGTCCTGAACTGAAATTCGACAAAACCTGGGATGAAAAGACGGGCTTTAAGACAACCCAGGTCCTTGCCGCCCCTATTACATATAATAAGTTTCACTTGGGTGTTATCCAGCTGATCAACAAGAGAAAGGGGGAGAGCTTTACACAGATAGATCAGTCATCAGTTATGGATATTGCGAGGGTCCTTGGAGCCGCCTTTTTCAAGAACCAAAAAGCCACGCAAAAGAGCAAGCCGACAAGGTTCGACTTTCTTATCACAAGCAACATCATCAGCAGTAATGACCTGGCTGAGGCCATGACTAGGGCAAGAAAGACAAAAAAGACTGTTGAATCGGTGCTTATGTCCGATTTCAGTGTGTCCAAAGATGATATCGGCAAGTCTTTGTCCAGCTTTTACAAGACATCTTTCGTCCCATATGACGACAAGATGGTCATCCCCGGCGAATTGCTGAAAGGCCTCAAAGTTAATTTCTTGAGGAACAATGTCTTTGTCCCGGTTGCGCAATCTGGTGACAAGGTAGTCGTGGCTATGGAAAATCCCAATTTCTTACCTGCAAGGGATGCTATCAAGAGGCTAATCCATGCCAAGCAATTCGAATACTGTGTCTCCCTTAGAGACGACATCTACGAGATGATCGCCCTGTTCTTTGGTGTGAAAAAGACCGATGGCCTCACAGACTCTGGGAGCATTGAGGACATATTGGGAGAACTGCAGCCGGCCGCTGACGATGAATCTGACGAAGAAATAGAAGGTATCGGCGAAGATGACAGCGCCATTGTCAAACTTGCCAATAAGATGATCATCGACGCGTTCAATCGCGGGGCTTCTGATATCCACGTCGAACCGCGGCCAGGGAAGGCTCCCGCTGTGATCAGAATCAGGATAGATGGGGCGTGCCAGGTTTATCAGACCGTTCCCTATACCTATAAAAAGGCCATGGTTTCCCGTCTCAAGATCATGTCGGAACTTGATATATCTGAAAGACGGATTCCCCAGGACGGGAAAATCAAATTCAAGAAATATGCCCCTCTGGACATTGAACTCCGGGTGGCGACCATCCCTACGGCTGGGCAAAATGAGGATGTTGTCCTGCGAATCCTGGCTGCGGGTGAACCGATTTCCCTGGACAAGATGGGCATGAGTGAACGGGATTATAACTCTTTCATAGGAATGATTACAAAGCCTTACGGCATTGTCCTGGTTGTGGGCCCCACTGGAAGCGGGAAGACGACCACCCTCCACTCCGCCCTGAATTACATTAATAAACCTGAGACAAAAATATGGACTGCCGAGGACCCCGTGGAGATCACCCAGGAGGGCCTCCGTCAGGTACAGGTTTTGCCCAAGATCGGCTTTGATTTCGCTACGGCCATGAGGGCCTTTCTAAGGGCAGATCCGGATGTGATCATGGTGGGTGAGATGCGTGACCATGAGACCGTGTCAACTGGCATTGAAGCATCCCTGACAGGCCACCTCGTCTTCAGCACACTACACACCAATAGCGCCCCTGAGACCATCACCCGACTGTTAGACATGGGAATGGACCCCTTTAATTTCTCCGACGCCCTTCTGGCTGTACTTGCCCAGCGACTAGCAAGGACCCTCTGCAAAGACTGCAAGGAAAAGTACCATCCCTCCCAGAAGGAATTCGATACATTAAAAAGGAGCTATGACGGTGACTTTGATGCCCTTGGATTCGAGTATAATGACGATTTTTTCCTTTACAGGGCAAAGGGTTGCCAAAAATGCAGCAATACCGGCTACCGGGGCAGGACCGGTCTCTTTGAACTCCTGCTTGGCACGGATACGATGAAATCATTGATCCAAAACCGGGCCAAGATGGAAGAACTAAGGGAGCAGGCCACACAAGAAGATGGCATGACTACCTTAATGCAAGATGGTATTCGAAAGGTATGTCTCGGCGTGACCGACCTGATACAGGTAAGGAGGGTATGTATTAAGTAACCCATTGATGAACCACTCAGACAAGACTTACAGGACTTAGCCCTTCATACTTCCTTGAGCCCCAAACTTGTAGAGACGTCCCAGCGCAAATCCCCCATTGACAAGTCGTGTAAATATATTTGGTGCCCGAACGAAGAGCGTCTTTCTCCTTAATCTCTCGGATTTTCGCCCGCCTTGATCTCGACGCGAAGCCCTATCTTTCGTTCAGACACTGCTCAGCGGCCCTTTTTTCATTTATGGATGGGCACCATTTTTGTCATCTTGAGACTTGAACAGCAGCGAAATCCTTAAAGTCGGCTTCCGGTTTAATACCTTTTAAGACATATTCCGCTTCCCCTTTGCACCCTGAAACGTCCACGGTATAAAAACGGCTATCCTTGGCTTTCCAAATCCCATCACCTTTGTCAAAGCCCACTAATGTGATGTCTTTGCCGGCAAAATTCGCTTTATCGCCAACCAGGTAATATAACAGGCATATCTCTTTAGTTCCCATACAGTCAGACAAGGCGACGGACATTGGCACGGCCTTACCTTCAACGATCTTCGGGACCAGAACAACTTGCTGAAATTGATCGTGTCCAGTGATCATGAAAGATCTTTTCAGCCCGACAAGAGACTTGTTGCCGGAGCTGAGATCAACTTCCGTCACAATAACTCTTAGCTCTCCCTCACGATCAGCAATACACCCGAAATAATGTTCTTTATTAGGTGATTCCCAAACACATCCGCCGTTTTCCAGATAATTTACCGTAAAATCTATTGCCGAGGCTTCAAACCTCCCATAGACTGAGATAAATAAGGTTAATGATATAAATGCAAAACCCAGTGCTTTTACAGCTTTCATTTGAACATCTCTCCTTTCATAGTCATAATACCAGCTCAATAGTGGGGACTTGCGCTGTCCCGATTCTCACAGACTTAGGATTCGGCCCGGTCTATTTGTATAATATCAGCTAGCCCGCACCAAGCTAAGGATACCAAGAGTTAAGATCCACAATAGCCGGCATACGACCTGACCCGATGTAATCCCTGCCTTGTCAGCCCGGAAGAAGCCTGCCAAAAACCTGACTTCACAGGCTTTGAGAAAAACTTCACAAGTGTATCTGACAATCCGGGTTCTGTCAACAAAAAAGGCCCTTCTTCAATGTGTTATTGAAAGGTAGATGGCCACGAAATCCAACGCGGAACGACCCTATAGAGCGGCCTTTCCGAGGAAGGTAACCTGTTCTGCCTAAGCCAGACCCCTATTCATGGCCCAGGGGGCGTGCCACGAGCTATGTGAGATTTTTGATGCGGCTTTGCCAAACGAGACGCACACGGATCAAAGAGCCCTATTTTCAAAATGCTAAATAGTGCCCGAACGAAAACCGTCTTTTTCGCCCATATCTGCGTCAGACTCAAATTTTAATCCTCGAAATACTCAATGTATTCCTGCGGTTAAAATCTTTGTCTTCCTTGATCTGAACGAAAAATTCTAATTTTCGTTCGAAGACTGAATACTTACGCCATTCCTATTTAATGCCTGGTTTACGTCTGGCCGCCAGCCACGCCCGTAACTGCAACAGCATAGAAAGGAGTGAAGGGGTAAATGTCAACGTGATCAGGGTGGAAAACATGAGTCCGAACAAGACTACGATGCCCAGGCCGCGGTAAAGTTCTGTGCCCGCACGAGGAATGAACACCAGCGGCGATAATCCCCCAATAGTGGTCATGGTGGTCATCAGGATCGGCCTGGCACGGGCTCGAGTGCTTTCGACAACGGCCTCTACCGTCTCCATACCGTTTTGGATATTTGCCCGGGCTTGTTCCACGAGCAGAATCGGATTGTTTACCACAATTCCGGTCAATACCAGGAAACCAAGAATTGTAATCATATCAAAGGGCTGATTCACCCCTGGAACAAGGTTCATCAACCACAGGCCGAAAATGCCGCCGCCAATACCGAGCGGCACAGTCAACATGATAATGAAAGGAAAGCCCCAGTGAGAGAAGATGGCCACCATCAAAAGATAAGACAGGACTATCGCCAGTATCAGGTTTTCACTGATCGCGGCACGAGTGGCCAGCAACTTGTCGCTGGCTCCGGCCAAACGCAGTTCGACATTGTCCGGCACTAAATCTGCCTTACGTAGGCCTCCTATCACATCCCTATTAACTATCTCAACCGCCTCCTCCAGAGGAACATCCCTGGGTGATACGATAGAAAGGGTTACAGCCCTTT
>JAXHTA010000260.1:0-5793 GCA_034190285.1 Thermodesulfobacteriota bacterium
GCCAAAGAAGGAGGCATTATCGCCCTTACTGTTCCATCCGGACCATGGGAGTGGCAAAGCTTTCATCAGGACGGCAAGCGTTTTCATATCCATCATTTTGAACTCTCCGACCTGAAAGAGATATTTGGAACAAAGAGAAACTGCTTCATTGAGTACCTTCCTTTTTCGATTAATAAGAAGAGAGAGTTCTTGGGCAATTGGATAATAGTATATCAGAAAGGCAGCGGTCCAACCGGTAAGATAAACTCCCTTCGCAAGAAAATCACGACCCGCCCGTTTACCGAGGCTGCAAAGGCCTTGAATTGCAGTAACGGTTCACAGGGTTCAGTCGTGATCTGATACCAAATAGAGGGCCCAATTCCAAGTTGAGTTCTCAAAAAGTTCGGGAAGACAAAAGGGCCCTGTGGGTCTCTTTTTTGAAGGGCGCAACATAATTTGTTACCAATAATTGACATTATGGCGGAATAGCCGGGATATAAAGCAATGGTCATACTAGTTTTGGGCATGCATCGCTCGGGCACATCCTTGATGGCCAACCTGCTCCATCACATGGGCGTAGACATGGGACCGAATAATGACATAAAGGCTCCTGACAATCCCAGGGGGTATTATGAAGACATGGCCTTTGTCAGGACAAATGATTACATCCTCAAGCTTGCAGGAGGATCATGGTATAATCCGCCGACAACCGATAATATAAGGCAAGCAGGAGAGACCCCCTTGATGCAGCGGCACATAAGGTCACTGTTGAACGCCAAAAGCAACGGCGCCTCTTGGGGATGGAAAGACCCCAGAACAGTTCTTACGGGCGCCATCTATTTGCAGTTTCTTGAAAACCCTTATCTTATATGTACCCACAGGAATCCCTTGGCCGTGGCCAGCTCCCTTTTTAAGAGGAACAGTATGCCCATAGAACACGGGCTGTGGCTCACTGTTACCTACGAAAGCATGCTTATTGGGTTGTTGATTAAATATAGGCATATTCGCAGGATACATGTTTCCTATGAGGCGCTTTTGAGAGACGAAGACCAGGTAAAGAGGATTGGGGACTTTTTGGGATTGCCTGTGACGGATAATGTCTATGAAATAATAGATCGGTCGTTAAGGCATAATGTATAATTGCGAAGTTGAGAGAAAAACCTCAATTTAAGGAAGGATATGGTCTTAGAGAAAAACCTTGAAGTGCTGTCTAACAGGGCGCCTGATCTTGCGCTTCAGATAAGAGAGGTTGTTCCGTCAAATGTACTCGAGGTGGTTGAGGCAAGGAGCGGGTTGCCAGTCTTGAAGAATCAGATTTTCTTGCACAGCGTTATGGATCCTCAGAAGGAGGGCAGAAACTGGGCAAACCGAAGAGATATCTTAGAAGCTGTTGAGGCCAACAAGAAAATAGCGGTTTTTGGACTGGGGATGGGCTACCACATCAAGGAGCTGCTTGATCTGGGTTGTCCGTCGGTAACGATTATTGAACCTGACATGGCAGTGCTTCGCGCTGCTCTTGAGTGCGTTGACTTCACCCAATACCTTGACAGGATTACTCTGCTATCTGGAAGCAAGCAACTCCCGGACGTTACGGATATGCATCTTGTGCCTCATCGGCCAACCGTGCGATTGCACAGGGAAATGTATCTGAGCCTGAAAGAGAGATCAGCGTCTCGTCATCAATCAATTGAGACCTTTGATAGTGCGGGGCAATTGTTCAAAGATGAGGAAAGAATCCTGGCGTTTATCCGGACCTTCCCACCGGATGAAATAGTTGATATCGAAAAACTGGCAGATAAAATACCTCTTGGGGATAGAGCATTTGAGGAGTGGGAGGTTGCCTTTCTCTTGATGAGAGAAATGGCCAAAAGTTGAAGTCATGAATTCAAATTCTGGCAGCAATTCAGGGAACATCCTGGATGAGAGTAATATGCGCGTCTTCACAAATCAATCCGGTGAGAAGAACTTACAGTTGTTAGGCGAAAAAGAGAAATGGATTACCTTCTATAGCCATCGTGACATATCAAGAGAACTCCGCTTTTTTTCCAGGAATGTAGATATACCAGAGAATCATATAATTGTCTTGCTGGGCCTCGGCCTCGGCTATCACTTGAAAGAGATCCTGAAAAAGACCTCTCTGCCGGTTATTATTGTGGAAGTAGATGAAGAGGTGGCGAAGGCCGCCCTGCTAATAGATGGCGTGGCAGATGTCTTGAATGGCCCGCAAACTCACTCAGTGGTGGGGATGGGAGCAGAAGGCAGCCTGAAAGAGATATCTAGAATACAACTGCGGCACGGACTTAAAGACATCTTTGTGGTCAAGCATCCACCATCCATTCGTTCATTTCCCAGCTTTTATCATCCCATAATCGCGCGCCTGGAGAAGGCCAGCAGGGCTAGGATCGGCAGCCAATTAAGGTATGGGAAATTTGAGCATGAAAGACTTAATATCTTGCTGATCAACTCTCAGTATTTGTTGATGCAGGAGATTGTGAACGCCTCTGAGGCTTTGGGACACCACATCAAGAGCATCATCATTGAGAGGAAGGCGGAAGTTGCGAGGAATGAATTCGTTGAGAAGTTGTTAAGGGTCCTGATTGAGTTTAAGCCCGATTTTGTCTTGACCACTAATCATTTGGGGTTTGATCGAGAAGGCATCCTTACCGATCTCTTGACCACATTGGAGATTCCTTTCGCATCCTGGTATGTGGACAGCCCCATGTTGATTATTAAACATTACGAAAGAAACATATCCCCTTACTGCGCCATATTTCTTTGGGATGAGGATTACATTTCGGACATCCGGGCGTTGGGTTTTGACAACATCCATTACCTTCCCCTTGCAACTGACACGCATATTTTCAGACCTGTGGCAAAGAGAAAAAACCCATTGTCTTCCCAGGCAAATCAGATTTCTTTTGTTGGAAATTCAATGGTGAATAAGGTTAGGCAAAAATTGGACCGAATGAAGATCCCGGTTGAGTATGAAGGCATGGTTGAGGAAATCGGCAGGGCATTTGCAGATTCCACTTTTCGTAATGTAAGCGAGATACTCGACAAGAGACCTTACTCAGAGCATACTTTTATAAATGAAATGCATGATGGAAAGCGGATTGATTTTGAGGCCCTAATCATGTGGCAGGCGACCCTCATTCATCGTTTGCGAAACGTTGAAATGCTTGCGCCCTTTGGGGCGGTCATACGGGGTGACCAGGGCTGGCACACGTTGTTGAACGGCTCATATCAAATAGGGCCGGAGCTTTCCTATTATAGCGACCTCAGTTTTTTCTATAATGTCTCCGAGATCAACTTCAATGTGACAAGTACCCAGATGCGAAATGCTATTAACCAGCGCGTATTTGACGTCCCTGCCTCGGGCCGATTCCTGCTCACGGATTACAAGGGGCAACTTGAGGAACTCTTTGCTATAGGAGATGAAATCATATGCTACCGCGAAAAAGAGGAGATCCCGGAGTTGGTTAAATTCTATCTGGATCACGACACTCTGAGGAGGAAGATTGCAGAGAGAGGCCGAAGGCGTGTTTTGAACGAGCATTTGTATTCCCACAGGGTCAAGGAAATGTGTGACTACATGAAGAAGCATTTCGCATAATGGACTGTGTCAAGCCTGATATAAAGGCTAAGACAGTAGGGCATGATATTCCCATCCCTAACTCAGCCAGTATCTCAGTGAAAGATCCGATAGATCATTTAAACCATGAGCGGCGGCAAGTGGAACGAGATGTTTCTGAGCGGTCAGGCGTAGTTGCCGTACTGGGGTTGGGCGATTATCTGGCTGCATTGCAGGAGCTCAGGCCGGGCGCCGATTTGATCGTATGGGAGCCCAATAAAGAGGCAATTGATCTGTTTGATAAATCTGCGTTGATAGAGAAAGTTGATATGGAAAGAATAGAAGTCGTCGAGACTCTCTCAGGCCTCAAAACAGCCCTTACCCAGGCATTGGTCTACGGTCCGGCATGGATGAAAGCGGCCGTTTTTGTCCCGGAAGCTTATGCCTGCGCGGCCCCAGAGGAGGCCAGTAAATTCAGAGAGACAGTTGCACATCTGAAACTGCGACAGGCGTCCAACCTCAAGACTGTTTTCTGTCGTCGCTGGGAATGGTGGGAGAATCTATGCTCGAATTTTGGAGATGTCCTCAAGAAGGCCGAAGCCTCTGCCGCGCCCGGTTGTATCAAAGGGCTGCCCGTTGTCATTGCGGCAGCCGGCCCTTCTCTTGAAAAGAGCATCAGGGCGATAAGAAAGAACAGGGAGGTGGTCGTGGTCTTGGCTGTTGGGACGGTCTTCAAGCGGTTAATAGCGGAAGGAATCCGGCCTGATGTTGTTGTAATGATTGAGGGGCAGGACAGGGCAGATCAGATTTCGGCGGAAGTAGCCCTTAACGATTCCATTCTTACTGTTTCTTCGACCACCCATCCGGCCCACCTCAGGCAGCGAGCCTTGAAAACAGTGGTCTTCCACTCTGCTCCTTGGATAGCCGAATTGACGGGTGACTGGCCTTTTGTTCCCAATGGCGGAAACGTCGCCTCTGCGGCGTTTACCCTGGCTGTTCTTTGGGGCGGCAATCCGATTGTCCTGGTAGGCCAGGACCTGGCATACTCTGATGGTGAACGTTATGCCAACGGGGCAAGAAGCCCCGAAGTGAGGATCGATGCAGCCAAAATGACTCAAATCCCAGGCAACAGGGATACCGGAGTTTGGGCCACCAGCGAAATGATCAGCTACCTTTCCTGGTACGAGGAATCGGCCAAGTATCTGGCCCGGGTCAGACCGGATATTGATCTGGTAAACGCTACCGATGGTGGAGCCAAAATCAAAGGCTTCAAACACTGTCGTCTTACCGACGTAATGCGACAGGTTGATGGCCCCACTGTCAAAGGCCGTGATAGGATTATGGACGGGTTACGTGGGTTTTCCAGGGACTTCGACCTCGTTGAACGGCGGCTGGCAAGATTGCGCCGGGATACGGAGTACTTATCTGACTTGTCGGAGGACCAGTCTCTGGATTTGGGAGACCTTATCTCCGCTGTCAGGGCCAAACCCGGCCCGAAAATGGCACTTGGCCACCTGCTTGGCCGTCCTCCCAAAGATGAGGGATTGAGGTCGTGGATAAAATCGGAGCTTAGAATAGGCCTTAATGATTTGTACAAACTGGCATGTCGTCTTGAGCCCAAAGTGGAAAGGACATCTGCTGTTTGACTTATGAAAAATTTGATAAAAGATATTTTGGTCATTCAGCTGGCCAAGATGGGGGATATTCTACAAACGACCCCTTTGCTTTATCGTATAAGGGAGAAATACCCTGAGGCAGGCCTTGCCTTGTTGGTTGATAGTACATTTGCTGAGGTTTCATCAGGGGTCCAGTTCGTCGATGAAGTTATCCCGTTTGACCTGACATCCATCCACTGTGTGACAAACGACTCTAAACTCTCCTTATTTGAAAAATACACATATCTGGTCGAACAGCTCGCGCCCGTTAGAGAAAGGCGTTTTGACATTATTTACAATATTAATTTCTCAAAAATGACCGCCATCTTATCCCAATTTTTTAGGGACAGCATGATTATCGGTTATAGACTACAACCTAAAACGGGTGCAATTCTCAAGACTGGTTGGGCAGGCCTCATATTTCATCTTATGCGTTACCGAAAGATGGTACGGTTCAACCTGGCGGATCTGTGGGCGAGTTATGAAAATGGGCTCTCGAAACCTGCACGGCGACTATTTTACGATGGTAATGGAACTGGAGATATCCAAGTAGATTTGCCGGTGGATTCCCCGGGTATTGGTCTGCAG
>JAXHTA010000261.1:0-5780 GCA_034190285.1 Thermodesulfobacteriota bacterium
CTGGATTCTATCCCGAACACCTGCGCAAGCCTGGGTTTTCTTAGATCAGATTCCACAAGCATTGTTTTTATCCCGGCCTGAGCCATGGTTATGGCCAGATTGCTTGAAACCATTGTCTTGCCTTCCTGGGGGGAAGCGCTTGTAAAAACAAGAATTTTCAGCTTTTTCTCTACGTCTTGTAGCTGGATGCTGGTCCTGAGCCCCCTGAAGCTCTCGGCCAGCATGGTTTGGGGCACAAAATGAGACACGAGATATATATTCTGACGAAATGAAGAAGAGGCCCCCTCTTGAATGCTTTTCAAGTCTCCGTGTGGGATCACCCCCAAAACCTGTGTCCCAAGGGTTTCTTCCACGTCTTCAATAGCTCCGAGAGAAGTGTCGAAGGTCTCTGCTATAAAGGCTGCTATCATGCCAAGAATCAGTCCGATGATTATACCCATTCCTCCAGTGGTCATTGTCCGCGGCGGGTTTACGGGGAAAGTGGGCAAATGAGCAGGCCGGACAACGCTGATCCCCTCGGGTTTCTCCGCCTTTCTGATTAATGCCTCCTGATTTTTTCGTTCCAGAAGAGCGGCCATGTCGTTATAGGAATCGACTTTTCTTTTCAAGCGGTCAAACTCGAGCTTTTTTTCCATCAGATCACTGGTTGTGTTATCAATTGTTGCCAGCTCGTTCCTGGCATCCATCTTCTTTCTATGTGTGTTGTTGATCTGCAAGTGAAGTATAATCCCCATCTTCCGCGCAGTTTCGATTATCTTACGCTTTATCGCTATGACCTCGGGGTGTTTTTCGGTAAAATCTTCCAGTAAGGAATCTCTCTTGAGCAGGAGCCCAACAAGAGTGTCATTTGTATCCTTATAACTCTTGTTGGCGTAAGTCGAATAAAGATCATTGCTGACACCTGACGGGTTTGCCGTGAAATTCTCCAGTTTCACAAGCAAATCGCCAAGCTCATCCTCGGCCTCATCAAGCTTTCGCAACCTATCCCTTGCCTCTTTGCCCCTCAGTAGCAGATTCTCACTCTGTAGATCGATGGAGACCAATTGGTTTTCCTGCGTGAATCGATTGAATTCGTCCTCTGAATCGCGGAGTTCTTGCCGTACGTTTTTCAGCTGCTCAGTAATGTATTTAATGGCCTCCATGCTTTTTCTATTCTGCTCTTTCTTATGCATCTCCCTGTAGGTTAGTGCAATTGTTTCGGCAGTCAACTTGGCAAGAGCAGGATCGGAGTCGGTCACGGCTATATTTACTATGTTAGTAAAGCCCTCTCTTGAGACTTCAACTCTGCTTTGCAGACCATCTATGATGGAAGCTGAGTTGGACCCTGACCGCGAATCTCCGGCCGTGGACTCTTCGGGGATCAGTCCCAGCTTCTTGGCTGCCTCTTGTATGACCGAGTAGCTCTGAAGGACAGATACTTGGGTATCTATATCGTCCCCTGAAGACCAGGCGAAACTTCTGGCGTAAATGCCTTCCGCTGTTGCGTCCTTTTCGATTCTTATGCTGCAAACCGAGGTGTAAAGAGGGGCGGGAGCCTTCAGGACGGCGAAAAGAGTGCTGAAAAGACCAAGGAAGACCGTTATAATGAGAACTGTGAATTTCCTTTTCTTGAGAATACGCCAATATTCCCGGAGATCTACATCGTATTGTGCCAAAACGGCCTCTTGTTTTCTATGGAAGGTTTCTTGCAGTCTGGAAATCCACGTCCTCTGAGCGTGGATTCTTTGTTGTTAACGGCTGTAGTAATAAGGATCTATCTTATTATGTCTTCGGTCAAAATGGAGATATCTGCGAAGAAAATACTGCTCTTCAAACTCTGCAGGGTAGAGGAGAAAGTCCAATAACGGCATTGTGTTCTTGATCCAATCGTTGATATCTCCTATCAGAATACGGGGTATATATACCAGGTCTCCATCTTCAAGGCGTATATTCTGGCTTAAATCGGCCTTTCTCAGGAGGGCCTTCATGTCGGACATGATGACCAGGGGCTCTTTTCCGGGCTCATAGGCCCGTACAATGAGCGTGTTTTCCTCCTTGGCCAGAGACGTAAAACTACCTGCAAGTGAGACGGCGGCCAGGAGGTCCTGAGCGTCTTTAAGGGAATAGACTCCTTGGCCGTTCACCTCTCCCATTACATAGACCCTTTCACCGTATTCGGGCAGTTCAGGAACATCCATTACATCTCCATCATCTATTATGACATTCAGGTCCTCGTGGCCTTTTTCAATGATATCATAGAGATTGATTGTATACGTCTTTCGACCTCTGATCAGCTTAACATCCTTGATGTCTGCGTCGACCGTATAACCTCCCGCCAGGGCAATCAGATCCATGATGGTTGTCTTACCCTTTAGGTAAATTTTTCCACTTGCACCTATGTTCCTGTAATTGCTTCCCCTGATGGAGGTAAGTTCTCCCAGCACCAGGGCATTCTTGCTCATAAACTCCTTCACCAGGACATCGATCCTGGGTCTCTTTATGTAGTCGGATAGCCTCCTGGTCAAGACATCATCCAACTTGCTGGGAGTTAACCCGTCAACTACCAGATCGTCAATGAATGAATAAGATATCTTGGCCCTGTTATTGACCGTAATAATGCTGGTCGTAACCTCTTCACCTACATGGGAACTGATTTCCAGGACATCAAGTGGACCGATACGATATTCAGGGAACCCGTCAATCTCCGTGAAAACCTTGTTTTCCTTTACTCTGCTCATTTCCGTAAGCTCTTCCCTTAGACCTTCTCTCGGCACTTCTTTGGTGTTCAGCCGGGTCTTTCCTATGGACAGCTCTTGTACAGGTGTCCCCTTCACGGCTGTGCTGGAATAACAAGATTGGATCATCAGGGCCGACAGGATAGACAGAACATACAGGATTCTATGTGTATATCTCATATTTGCCATGAAGCTTTGATCACGGAAGCCCGTTTTCATCAATGGTTTCAACAATGTATAGCAGGGGGGACGAAGACAAATGTATGATCTTGCGTTCCTCAATTTTTGACCCAAGGCCATCGTAGATCAGCTCAATCGTAGGCCTAAGAGGCTGGCTCTTATCGGTTGAGAGGACCCGCCCAATTGATTTGTTATTGAGCTTCACAAAGCTGTTGACGGGGAATAGGGTGATCTGATTCAAGAACTCCTTAACGACCCTGGGAGGAAATTTCCCTTTCCCCAGTTCTATGACGGATTTTACGGCCTCTGTTTGTATATGCTTATTTCTATAAGGCCGGTTCTTGGTCATGGCCACATATGTATCAACCACCCCTATTATTGAGGCAAACTCGGAGATTTCTTCGCCTCTTAGCCCCTTAGGGTAACCTGATCCGTCAGTCCTTTCATGGACCTGCAAAACCGTTTCTGCCAGCCACTGAAATGACTCTCCCATCTGGCCAATAATCTGAGCGCTTATTTCAGGATGTTGCCTGATTGTTGCCATCTCGGACGGACTGAGTGTCCCTTCATTATTCAGGATATGGTCGGAGATTTTGTACATTCCCAGATTTTCGAGAAAGGCTGCAAGGCCCAATTTCAACAGCGCTTTCGTATCGTAACCCAATCCTTTGCCCACCTTCAATGAAGCAAAGGTGACCGAAATGATGTGCGATTGCAGCCCGTAATCTTCGGGAATTGACGTGGCGTATTCGTACATTTCATCGACAAGATCGTCATCCATTATACTGTGAAGTGTGGCAAGGACTGGCGAATGGCTTATACCCTCATCTTTTCTGATTTTATCCTGGAATTCTGTTGCTTTTTCAAGGATTTCGTTGAAGTATACCTTTGTATTCTCACTGTACTTTTCGTCCAAGAACGGATCAGAAAATCCGCTGTTGTTCACCACCTCTAATATCTGCGAATCGCTTAACCAAAGCTTTTCCCGCCGGTTTTCCTTTTCCCGGGCGAGGACTGTGCCATCCCTTTTGAGCTTCTTTCCAATGATGTCAGAAAACCGTACCATCGTCTAAAATGTCCCCTATAATCTCTGAACCGATCGTCTTCTTCTTTTCGCTAAAGCCAATTAGAAGCGAAAGATCACAGAGGTGGTTAATCCCTCTGGGCAATCCTCCCGAATGATCATATACCATTTCAATGGCCTCTTTAGTAAACACATTTTTCTTGGCACCTGCCCTTTTCTCGCGAAAAAGGACATATTCTAACGTTTCTTTGAGGTTAAATGGTCTTAGAAGATACTTGATCGCTATCCTCTGCTCTAACTGTTTGATCTTTTGAATTTTGTTGATAAGTTCGGGTTGCCCAAAGAGAAAAACTGTCAGCAAGAACCGGTTTGATAATTGAAAATTGAGAAGAAGCCGGATTTCCTCCAACGTGACTTCAGTTAATACCTGGGCCTCATCGATCACTAATAGCGTTTCTTTACCCTCCTTCATATTCCTGGTCAACCGATCATTCAACACCCGGAGGATTTCAACCTTGCTGTCCGGGACATGTCTGGTCTGGAATTTGTACAACAGATCCTGTAAGAACTCCTTTGGTTCTATACACGGGTTTGATATCAAGGCAATATCAGAGTGTTGCTCTGACATTTTCTGTAAAAAAACTTTGCTCAGGGTTGTCTTGCCGCAGCCGATGTTTCCCGACAAAAGAGCGCAGCCTTTCCTCATCTGGGCGGCATATATTAGACGCGTTAGACCCTCCTCGTGAGGTTTGGACAGATAAAAAAATCCCGGGTCAGGCACGTTGTCAAACGGGAACCTTTTAAATCCCCAATAATCCAAATACATTCGAATACCTGCCTCTGACGTGGTCTGTGTCCGAACGAAAGCTGCCCTTTTCGACAATCTCTGAGTCAAACAAAAATTCTAACCCTCAAAATATCTAATATACTCCTGCGGCTAGAATTTTGATCTTCCTTGACCTTGACGAAAAATCCTGATTTTCGTCCAGAAGCTAGTTGGCTGAAAGGCATCTGTTTACAGGGGTCCGGGAGCAGAGTTCGGAAACGATCTCACAGAACTGGAGTATCATAGCAATTCTAATCGCTTGCCCAGCAATTGCAAGCAAAAACACTACCGGTCCGCAAAACATTTTCTCGGTCTGCACCCCCAATTTCCCCTTGACGATGAAATGGCGCTCTAGCTCAGGAAGTAACTCTTAAATTGACCAAGTCATGTATGACTGATATAAATGGGAGCCAAAGAGCGGGATGTGGGTGTTCAGCCGTTCATTGAACTAAATGCACCTTCGGAGCACATAGTTCTTAGGCAGGTTACAAGAGGGGAGTGTCGAGAATGAACGGCATATTTTATTCTCCTGGGCTTGAATAATGATGGATATGACTGGCTATGATTCCGATATTTTCTATATGTCCAACCCTGACGTCTCCACACGGTTGATCGGGGATGGGCAGGCTGTTATATACGAACCTGATACTGACAGGGAAAAATTCTTAAATCCTACAGGTTTCTTTGTCTGGGAGCGCCTAAATGGATCATACTCAGTCAGAGAGATTTCAGACGAAGTGTATGAGGGATTTGCATCGGCTCCTTACGGGCAGACCTTTCGAGACGTTTCGGAGTTTATTCTTGATCTGTCCCATCAAGGATTTGCCAGTAAACACGAGACAAGGCTACCCGGCACAGGTAGCATTAAGATATACCCCGGCATCAATGATTCGCCGGAATCGGTTGATATTTCTATTACAGGGGAGTGTAATCTCCACTGTCGCTATTGCTTTTATGCCGAGGAAATGAAGTTCCGGCAGGATTTGCCGGCCGAACAATGGGTCTCCTTCTTTAAGGAACTAGGTCAGTTGTCCGT
>JAXHTA010000262.1:0-5769 GCA_034190285.1 Thermodesulfobacteriota bacterium
GGCCTTAGCTGGCAACTTGACAGGATCACCTATACCGTAAATATCTCTTATGGAATAAAAGGGGCGTTCAGGTCGATCTTGTTCTGGCTATTTCCTTTTGGAACGAGAAGCTGGCGGACAAAACCCGGGATGACTGTACTCTTCTTCACCTTTCACATCGGCCTTGTGATTACGCCCGTTTTTCTCTTGGCCCACAATATGATTTTGAAAGAAAGGTGGGGAATCAGCCTGTGGACAATCTCAGAAACTGCCGCTGACGTCCTGACCCTTGCGGTGATCATTTCGGGTGTCTTTCTTATTCTGCGGCGTATTGCGTTTCCTGAGGTCAGAATTCTTACAACAACATATGATTACCTGCTCCTCGGTGTCGCACTCGCACCATTTGTTACCGGCTTTTTTGCGAGTCACCAAGTATGTGGCTACCATTTCTGGCTGATAGCGCACATTATCTCAGGCGAGATCATGCTTATTGCCATCCCTTTCACCAAATTGTCCCATGTTGTCCTCTTCTTCATGTCCAGGGCCCAGCTTGGCATGGACTACGGCATAAAACGGGGCGGTATGAAAGGAGAAGGTCTTACCTGGTGATTTTTGTTTTACCGTTTAATCGTTGAAGGAGTATTAAGATATGCCTGAAGGAGTACTTTGCAACAAGAAGCCAGTGGAAGATAAGGAACAACTCCAGGCACTCTTGGATGACGGCCGCGGAATAAGATATTACCAGGAGATGAATGAGCTGGAGGTCGACAAAGCGGCCTTATGGAAATCAATTCAAAACACATGCAAGTCACGCATTCGGACTTGGCTCGAGATTTGCGCCCACTGCGGTATGTGTGCCGATAGCTGCTATTTATATACTGTAAATAACAGGGACCCTAAGCAGGTCCCTGCCTACAAAATACAATCCACCCTCGGTGAAATAATAAGGCGAAAGGGCGATGTGGACAACGCCTTTATGCAGATGGTCATGGATACCGCTTGGTCAAAATGTACTTGCTGCAACCGTTGTGGTATGTACTGCCCTTACGGCATCGACATGGGGGTTATGTTTGGGTATGTCAGGGGCCTTTGTTTCTCTCAGGGCTTCGTACCTTGGGAATTGAAGATAGGATCCGGCATGCACAGGATTTACAGGGCCCAGATGGACGTTGACACCGAAGAATGGGTCGAAACCTGCATGTGGATGGAGGAAGAGCAAGAGGATGACTGGCCGGGGATGCAGATCCCCATTGACAAGCAGGGGGCTGACATAATGTACACCTGTAATGCACGGGAACCCAAGCATTATCCATATGACATTGCCGAAGCAGCCATCCTTTTTCACATTGCAGGTGAAAACTGGACGGTCCCAAGTGCCGGTTGGGAAGAAACGAGCCTTGCAATGTTCGCAGGTGATTGGGAGGCATGTAAGCTCCAGGTTGAATCGGTTTATGATGCCCTGGAAAGGTTGAAACCAAAACGGATGGTCGTAACCGAATGCGGCCATGCCTATAGGGCCACGGTTCTGGAAGGACCATATTGGGCAGGAATCAAGAGCGGTAAGCCCCCCGTCGAAAGCATCCACTATGTGGAATGGGTTGCAGAGGCCTTGCGGACCGGAAAGCTCAAGATAGACCCCGCCAAAAAGATAAAGGAACCCGTTACATATCAGGATTCATGTAATTACATCAGGGCTGGCGGCTTAGGGGACATTGCCAGGGAGATTATGAGTTATATTGCCGAGGACTTCAGGGAAATGACGCCGTCTCGTGAGCACAATTTCTGTTGTGGCGGCGGCGGCGGCCTAAATGGTATCGGAAGGTATCGTGAACAGAGGAATTTAGGCCTGAAGATGAAGCGCAACCAGATACTGTCAACAGGAGCAAAACTTGTGGTTGCACCCTGTCACAACTGCTGGGACGCAATAAGAGACCTGGAAGAGATTTACAAAATAGACATAAGATGGTCCTTTTTGAAGCCCCTACTTATCAGCATGGTGGAAGTGCCCGAACATCTGAAGCCCACGGATTGATCTGTAAAGCTGGTCCTTTGCCAGGCCATTCTGCGCCTTGCCCTGAGCCCGCAGGATCGAAGCACGACGATCTTGGGGGCTTTTTTTCTTGAATTCTTTCCAAGATTATCCATAATGTCCAAATCTTGCGGCCTTTTGTTATACCTGTGAAACCTGCCGTCTTTAGACTATTAGCCGATTGCACCGCGCTCTGAATGGGCTTGTTGTATTCCAAGGACTTTTCGAGATATTACATGATTATCACTACAAAACGCGGGCATTCAATCGACACTGAAAAGGACTTGACAGCGCCAGAACGTCATGTCCTACAAAAGCTATTCGCCTGGGAGAAACATGCAACCAGCTTTGAGCAGTTCATGGAAAAGAAAAAAGAAGCGCTTAATAGGGGTTGGAATAATTCAGGCCCCATAACGGAAAGCCCTGTACTACGATCCATTACTGATGATATGGAAAAGAAGGTGATCGTTCGTCTGAGGACCGGAATCAGTTGAAGGCCGGACTCAGACAAAGGGGGATATTGAAGTTATCGTTTGATCAAGAACCCGATGAGCTGATCCAGTTTGTTCGTGGGAGAGAGGCTCGCACGCCGCTTAATATTGCAATAGTGGGTGGTGGAGAAGCCTGCTACAACCTGTTGAGGTTGCTTGACAAAAACCGTTCGTCAAGGCTTAACATGAAAATTCTGGGAGTAGCGGACATTGACCCGGAGGCCCCGGGCTTGGCTTACGCAAAGAAACTCGGCCTATTCGCCTCCACGGATTTTAGGGAACTTTATGGACTGAAAGGCCTGAATTTGCTCATCGAACTTACCGGGTCGTCGGAAGTCAGAGAGTCAATTCTTGAGACGAAGCCCACATTTATGTCTATGATCGATCGCAGGGGAGTCAGGTTTCTGTGGGATTTGATCCACTTTGAAATAGAAAAGGGCAAATTAGAAAAGAAGCAGCAGCAGGAATATGAAGAGAGCAAGAATAAGCAAACCCAACTAATTTTAGATTCACTGCCTTACAGGATTATGGTCGTTAACCTGGATATGACCATTGACAAGGTCAATCAGACCTTTCTAAGGGATTTCGGTCTTAGTTATGATGAGGTCGTTGGAAGGCATTGCCACGAAATTAGGTATGGGCTGGATCGGCCTTGCAGAGATTACGGAAAGCGCTGCTATTTGGAGGAAGTCAAGAACAAAGGCGAAATTGTAAGTACCATTCACGAATATATCGCCGACGATGGGGAAGAGAGATTTGATGTTATAACTGTATCACCCATATTTGATGAACAGGGGAGAATGACCCAGTCTTTAGAGGCCTCAAGGGATGTCACTGAACGGATAAAGCTTGAGAGAGAGGTCCAAAAATCCAACATCTTTTTTCAAAACGTTATACAGAGCACTGTGGACGGGATCGTTGTAGTGGACACGAAAGGTAACGTGCTCATCTTTAATGAAGGGATGGAACGTCTGACCGGATACTCTTCAGAGGAACTGATCAAAGAGGGACATTTGAGCAGTTTCTACGATATTGACGTGGCCAAGGAAAACATGGAGAGAATGAGGCTCGACCGTCACGGACCGGTCGGCAAACTCAATCCAACCAGCATGCACATCACATCTAAGAGCGGCCAAAAGATCCCAGTCACCCTGTCAGCCTCCATCATGACTGTTAATGGAGAGGAAATCGGTAGCGTGGGAGTGTTCACCGATATGCGGGAAATACTTAAGATGAGGAAGGACCTTGAGGATGTGCACTTCCAATTAGTTCAATCGGAAAAAATAGCCTCTGTAGGCAGAATGGCTGCGGGTGTCGCCCATGAGATCAATAATCCTCTGTCGGGGGTGCTTATTTATGCGGAACTTCTCAAGGAAAGGATAAGAAACGATTACCAATTTCAAGAAGACATACAGGAAATTATTCATCAAACACTTCGATGTAAAAAAATCGTATCTGAATTGCTGGAATTTAGCCGCCAGTCTATGGGGAAGATCACATCATTCAGCCTCGATCATTTAATCAATAACTGCCTGAATCTTTTGATCAATCAGGCCTTATTCCAGAATATAGCAGTCAACCTCAGGATCGACCCAGGACTACCGAATATGCTTGGCGATATGGGACAATTGCAGCAAGTCTTCAGCAATCTGTTCATAAACGCGGCTCATGCAATGGACGGAAAAGGGACTCTGGGCATTGAAGCATCGCTTGACGCTGGCAAAGATTGCTTTGTAATCAAAGTTTCTGATACGGGCCCGGGCATACCTGAAGAACTGCAGGACAAGGTTTTTGACATTTTTTTTACCACCAAGCCGGTAGGAAAAGGCACCGGCCTTGGATTGAGTATCTCGCAAAACGTTGTAAACTTGCATGGCGGTACCCTACAGTTCGAGTGTCCTATTGGTGGCGGGACGATATTCACTGTAGAACTGCCTCTTGAATCAGCTGAACCTTCTGTTGATGAACCTGTTTTTGTGGGACTTGAAGAAAATGGACGAGAAAATCCGGATTTTAGTGGTTGATGACGAAAAGGTCGTCCGAGATGGATGCCATCGGGTATTGGCTGGCGATGAATTCGAAGTTATGACGGCACAAAATGGGCAACTGGCCCTGGATATTCTATCCAAACACGCCGTGGATATCATACTTCTCGATTTGAAAATGCCTGTCATGAGCGGAGAAGAAGTCCTCGATGTAACCAGCGTCAATTATCCCGATATACCGGTTATTATCATCACCGGCCACGGCACCGTTGATACAGCGGTGGAATGTATGAAAAAGGGCGCCTACGATTTCATCACCAAGCCATTTCAGATTGAGGAATTTCGCCTGACCATTACCAGGGCTGCCGAAAAGAGAAGGCTGGAGCAAAAGGCCAGACAGTACGAAGAAGAAAATGTCCGGAATCTCTACGACCTCAACCTGGAAAAAAGCCGCCTCAAGACTGTTATTAATCGTATGGCCAGTGGTGTCATGGTAACAAACCGCAACCTGGAAGTCGTCCTCCACAACCCAGCATTCATGCGGCTAATGGGAATATTCAAAGAGGTGGAAAACCCTGTAAACATTACCAAGGTCCTAAACGATGAATCAATTATCACCACGCTCAGACAAATACAGGACAGGGAAACCCCTATAAATGAGTCTATCTCACAGGAGACCCGGGCAGGAGCGAATTTCGTTAGGGCCATTTCTGCCCCTGTCCTTGGGTCCGACAAAGACGTTGCCGGAACCGTAACCGTCCTCGAGGATATAACGGCTTTTAAGCAGCTTGATCAGATGAAATCGGATTTCGTAAATATGGTAGCCCACGAACTCCGGAGCCCCCTTGTCTCTATCAGGCAAATGAATAACGTTCTCCTTGAGGGTCTGGCAGGCCCCCTCAAGGAAAAGCAACAAGACTTCCTGGACAGGGCCACGAAGAAGATAGACTCTCTACTGGGGCTTATCAACGACCTCCTTGATGTGGCCAAAATAGAGGCCGGTAAGTATGTGCAACATCAGGTGCCTACGGATATTGAATCTATTATAGAAGAGACCATAAGGCTTATGGAGCCACGAGCCAAAAAGCAGAATGTCTCAATAGCCTTCTCCTGCGGGGACATGAAGCAGGTCCAGGCCGATCCCAAGAAAATGGAGGAGGTTTTTAGCAACCTTATCGGCAATTCCATAGATTACTCACCTGACGGAGGTCAGGTAACTGTTAAGGCCCAGGTCTTGGGAGAACATATGGAAATCAAGGTCCAGGATACGGGTGTGGGAATACCC
>JAXHTA010000263.1:0-5762 GCA_034190285.1 Thermodesulfobacteriota bacterium
CCGGCCTCATCTCCTCAACGCCATGAATAGACAGTTGTGGCTGGATATCAGTGCCTCTCTCATGGACGCGAAAGAGGACACCGAGATCAGGGTACTGATCATCACGGGCTGCGGTAGGGCGTTCTCCACAGGTGCGGATCTAAAGGAATCGAAAGAACGGAGCCGGGAGGCCTATCGCGTTTATCTTGAGGGTCTCCAGAAGACCTCGAGAATGATCATCCATTTTGAAAAGCCGATTATCGCAGCCATCAATGGTTATGCCCTTGGTTCCGGCTATGAGCTGGCCTTGGCGTGCGATATCAGGATAGCTGCCAGGGATGCCCAAATCGGTTCGCCCGAGGCCAGAGTCTCCTCCTCGGTTACGGGTGGGGCCATGCGGTTGGTACAGGACCTCATCGGTCCCGGGAAGGCAAAGGAACTGCTCTATACGTGCGAGTACATAGATGGACGAGAAGCGGAGAGAATCGGACTGGTCAATAGGACGGTCCCGGCCGACCGTCTCATGGATGAGGCGAGGGAGATGGCCCTGAAGATAGCTGAGAATTCACCCTTTTCCCTGAAAATGATCAAGAAGGGCCTTCTTATGGCAAGGGGTGAAGTAAGCATGGAGGCCCTGATGGACTACGAAATTGAGGCGTGTCTGGCATGTGTTTCCACTTCGGAGCGACTGGCTTCATTAAAGGATTTTGAGGAAAGGAAGAATAACGCCAGCAGACCGCAGGAGGGGGGAGAAGATGTCCATTGAAAAGATTCTGAATGCGGAATCGGTTGCAGTCGTCGGAGCATCTAAGGTTGAGACCAAGAGGGGGTTTCAGGCAATTCGTACCCTCCTGGATGAAAAGTTTGCTGGGAAGATCTACCCGGTAAATCCGAAGGAGAAGAGCATCCTTGGGTTCCGTTGTTATGCCAGAGTCTTGGACATAGAAGATCCTGTGGAAATAGCCCTTATTACGACACCAGCCAAGACGATCCCTTCCATCCTTAAGGACTGTGGCAGCAAGGGGGTATTTGGGGCCGTCATAGTGGCCGGCGGCTTCAGGGAGTCTGGCGAAGAGGGAAAAAGACTCGAAGGGGATATGATCAAGGCGGCCAGGGAATACGGAGTCCGTTTCATCGGTCCGAACACATCCGGGATGATTAATCTGAAGAATAATCTTAATCTTGTTGGTCTTCGTGATGTGCCTAAAGGTGAGATCGCCCTTCTTTCCCAGAGCGGCAACATGGCCTTGTCCCTCATAACGGAGGCAAAGGTCAAGAGCAAGAAGGGGTTTTCCTATTATGTGGGCGTGGGTAATGAATCAGACATCAAGTTCCACGAATACCTGGAGTTCTTTGACAAGGATCCTGATACCAGGGCGATCCTCATGTATGTTGAGGGGATGCAGGATGGCCGGCTCTTCCTTCAACAGGCATATAAGACCACACTCCACAAGCCGATTATTCTCTTGAAGAGCGGCCGCTCCAGCGCAGGAAAGGAATCGGCGGGGTCTCACACTGGCGCATTGGCAGGTATGTCCGAAGTGGCCAAATCCGCGTTTGGGCGGGCAGGAATCATTGTCATCGAAAAATCGGACATGCTGTTCCCGGCAGCGGAGGCCCTCTCGGGCCTTCCACCCATAAGAAACAACTCCGTTGCTATTCTTGCGGATGGAGGCGGCCATGCCACGATCGCCGCGGATAATCTTACGGACCTCGGGGTTAATCTTCCTGAACTGAGTGAAAAGACCAGAGCCAGGCTGAGGCAGATACTCCCTTCCACGGCGTCGGTAAGAAATCCGGTTGATGTGGCGGGCGGTGCGGACGATGATCCTGCATTGTTTGCCCAATGTGCGGAGATAATCCTCAAAGATACCAATGTTGGAGGACTGCTGATCGCAGGCCTTTTCGGCGGATACGGGATACGTTTTGCCGAGAGCCTTGCACTCAAGGAGGAGGACGCGGCGCATCAGATGGGAAAACTGGTCACAAGGCGCAACAAGCCAGTAATCCTCCACAGTCTTTACAGTTCAACGAATTCCCATTCGCTGGATCTTTTGAAGTACTACAATATTCCTGTCCACGATTCCCTGGAAGTCGCCTGTAAGTGCGCCGGAGTTCTGGCCGAGCGCGGACGCTACATGAGGGAGTATCATGCCAAGGTCGACTTTGTGATGAATTGGGGTGCAAAAGCAAAAAGGGCGGCAAAAAAGATCCTACAGAATGCCAGCAATGAAAAGAGGCCATTTTTGCTTGAAAATGAGGCCCGTGAACTTTTTCGGATACATGGTGCACCTGTGCCCGACGATCGCCTTGCGACAACGGCGGATGAAGCAGTAAAAATGGCAGTTGAACTCGGTCTCGACTCTCCGGTGGCGTTAAAAGTTGTATCTCCGGATATCCTCCACAAGAGTGACGCCGGCGGGGTTAAACTGAACCTCAAGACCCGGTCGGCGATCAGGCGCGCCTTCGCTGAAATAGTCAGGAGTGCAAGACTCTTCAAAAAGGATGCCGATGTAAAGGGGGTGGTCGTCACACCAATGGTGCAGCCAGGGCTTGAGGTGATAATTGGGACAAAAACTGATGATCAGTTCGGCCCGGTTATCATGTTCGGACTGGGGGGAATCATGGTGGAAGTTCTGAAGGATCTTTCATTCCGTGTCCTGCCGATCTCTCTGTCATCCGCTAACACAATGATGCATGAAACCAATTCCGCCCCCATACTTGATGGGTTCAGAGGAGATCCGCCCTGCGACAAGGAGGCATTAAGAAGGCTGTTGGTCCTGTGTTCCGATATCGTCGAATCCTACCCGGAAATCCTGGAGATGGACCTAAATCCCGTCATCCTCAATGAAAATGGGGCCACAATAGTGGATGCCCGCATTATCCTTAAGGATCAGTAGGCTTTTAAGAAAAGTGAGAACGAGAAACCGGGTATTGAGGATAGAGAGTCTGCAACGGAAAGCGTAGAATAATAGACGTCGTGGTGATACACCAGCCTCGTCGTCCTTAAGGGAGGATGTTATGCCGATAGAATATTCAGTTTCTAGTGGCGGACATTTCATCTATGCGCTTGCCACGTATCCTGTGACGCGCCAGGAGTTTGTTGACTATGAAGTGGATCACGCCATTTCCGAAGAAATCAAGATTCCTGTGTTAGAACTTCTGGAAATAAGAAGTGATGCACTTAGACACATTTCAAAGGATGATGTGTTAAGGGTTCTTAAGCGGAGGGATGAGATCGAAAGGCTTCCGGTACCACATCGTTGCGCTATCGTTGTTTCATACGGAGATGTACGCGCATGGGACTTAGCAAAATTCTATGAAGGCATGGTTATGCTTCACCCCCGGGAGAGCGTGGTTGTCTTTGGTGACGTACACACAGCAAAGCTGTGGTTGGGCGTTGAAAATATCCATCCTAACATCAAAAACCCTAACAGCCACGAGCAATAGGCCTGCGGGCCTGCCTATTGCTGCTGTCACATTACGCCGGACATGATTCTGTCCCAAGAGTAAGAATGTGCCGTCAGCAAGAAATCGGATAGCGAGGGGGACAAAATGGGAAACTGGTTCAGAACGACCTTTTTTTTAGGCATCATGACAGCCCTCATCGTCTTGGTAGGGGACCTTCTTGGAGGACGGCAAGGCATGATTCTTGCCTTTATTCTGGCCATTGGCATGAATTTCTTCAGCTTCTGGTTTTCGGACAAAATCGTTCTCAGGATGTACCGTGCGCGAGAAGTCTCACACGGGCAACTCCCGGAACTCTATAACATGGTCAGTCAGATTGCCCAAAGGGCCCAACTGCCTATGCCTAAGGTCTTTATCATGCCCGAGGAGGCCCCCAACGCCTTTGCAACGGGCAGAAACCCGGAGCATGCGGTGATCGCTATTACCGAAGGTCTCCTTAAAACCATGGATACAGAAGAGTTGAGGGGGGTGCTCGCCCATGAAATGGCCCACGTGAAGAACAGGGACATTCTCATTGGCTCAATTGCCGCTACCATGGCCGGTGCCATTATGATCCTGGCCACAACGGCCAGGTGGACGGCCCTTTTTGGTGTCGGATCAGGAGACGATGATGAGGGCGGTGGTCTCGGCGCCCTTGGTCTTATCGTGATGTCCATACTGGCGCCCCTTGCAGCCGTGATCATCCAAATGGCCATCTCAAGGTCCCGGGAATACCATGCTGACTCCACAGGGGCCGGATTCGCAGGCAATCCCAAAGGACTTGCAGGGGCGCTGGAAAAACTCGGGGCCTATTCGAAGACGCTTCCCATGGAAGCCAACCCTTCTACGGCCCACATGTTTATCGTGAACCCGCTTTCCGCCGGTAGTCTGATGGGCCTGTTTTCGACGCACCCACCACTTGAAGATAGGATCGCCAGGCTGAGAGGCAGAAGGTCGGATATGCCTTTTGAGAGGCAAGAAGACAGGGGGAAAAAGGCAGCAGAGGCCGCGTGGAGGCGCTTGTCGGGGTAGAGCCCGACTAAGAAACACGCAGTCTTTGTTCTTTTCATACAGGAAATGCGGCTGTGAGAATTTTGTTTTTCGCTTCCATTTTTTCTATTTACGGTCTGCTGCATCTTTACGTATTTTTTAAGATTAGGGGCGGTCTGGCCTTTGGAGGCACGGGGGCATGCTTTCTTACAGCGTTTATGGCGCTCATGGTTGGCGCCCCGATTGTGGTGCGGTTGCTGGAAGGATATGGGTTTCAGGCCTCAGCCCATCTGGTTTCTTACATCGGATATACATGGATGGGGCTCGTCTTTTTGTTCTTTTTCAGCTCCCTTGCCGTTGATCTCTACCGCCTTTTGGTGTACGCAATGGATCGCTTCGCACCTAGCATGGGCTTGACCCTTATAACCCCTTCTCCACGAATTGTATTTACCATCGCACTCATATCTTCTGTAACAATGACAGTGTTCGGCTACTTTGAGGCACGTGCAATCCGCACCGAGACCGTGGTTATAACAAGCCCGCTTATCCCAAAAGGGATCGGATCGTTCAACATTGCCCAGATCTCCGATGTCCACCTCGGGCTGGTAGTACGGCACGAAAGACTGAAACAGATTGTGAGCGCAGTAAGGGCGGCAGACCCTGATATTCTAGTTTCCACCGGTGATCTCGTTGATGGACAGATCAGCAATCTGGCAGGACTCGCAGAATTACTGCGGGCTGTAAATACACCGCATGGTAAGTATGCAGTTACAGGAAATCACGAGTTCTATGCAGGCCTTGACCAGGCCTTGGAATTCACCCGAAATGCGGGCTTTACGGTCCTGAGGGGGAAAAAACGTGACGTTACCAAGTTCATCACGGTGGCCGGGGTTGACGACCCGGCAGGACAGCACTTCGGTTTTCATAGAGAGATTGCCGAAGGCGAGCTGCTGTCTCACAACCCCGATGAGAAGTTTGTCCTGCTCCTTAAACACATGCCGGTAGTAGACAATGAGGCCATGGGTCTATTTGATTTGCAGCTTTCAGGACACACCCACAAAGGACAGATATTCCCCTTTAATCTGTTCACCAAGCTCTTTTTCCCCCATCATACGGGACTCATATATTTGCCAAATGACTCTCACTTGTATGTGAGCAGGGGCTCTGGAACATGGGGCCCTCCTATCCGGTTCCTTTCTCCACCCGAAGTGACCATCATAAGACTGGTTCACGGGCACGGGGGAATAAACGCCGGCCAGGCACCTACGGGTGAAGGTGTACAATAAGTTGATGCGGTCTTGGATTTTGGGCCGACGCGGTATGGAAGATTAACGATAAACAACTCG
>JAXHTA010000264.1:0-5730 GCA_034190285.1 Thermodesulfobacteriota bacterium
GAAAAATCCTGGTTTTCGTTAACACACTAGTTAATTAGCCAGGGGGCGTTGAACGTGCGGCGTAAGAATTTATGTCGCGGCCTTTAAATAAGAGACCCACATGGCCCTTTTGTATCCCCGGACATTTTGAGAACTTACGGAAGAGACCTTCAAATGCCTGTATCTCTAGTGATAAAGGAGTTTTCGCCACGCTTGAGAGGACAGTTTATGAATAGTCTAAGACGATTTCCTTCTGGCTCTTTGCAGTGTTTGGAAAAAACGCAAAAAGGGGTTGATTCACTCGCTCTTCTGTGTATGATTCGCTTTTACCCATCCACAACAAGAAAGAGGGGGCAGTCTTATGCGGCACTTCTTGAAAAGACCCTGGTTTCCCTATGTTTTTCCGCTTGCCGTCTTTTTTCTATTGAGCGGGCTTGTACAGTTTTTTCCCGACTGGAGCCACCTTTTCTATATCAGCAAGACCATCATTGTCGGGGTCCTGCTCTGGTCATGGCGGCAGAAATATACTGCGGATATTTCTCCAAAATTGTCATTTAGTGAGTGTCTGGTTGCTGTATTTGCCGGCGTCCTTGTCCTGGTCATCTGGATTGTGCCGGAAGGGTATCTGCCTCAGATCGGCCAAGATTCCAGCTTTGACCCCTATGCCTTTGGCTGGTCACAGAAAGCCACATATTGTTTGATTGCCGTACGCATGACAGGAGCGGCCTTGGTCGTGCCTGTCATGGAAGAGCTTTTTTGGCGATCCTTCTTATTGAGGTATCTGATCGACGCTGATTTTCGCAAAGTGCCTCTGGGAGCCTTTAGCTGGTATTCATTCCTGTGCGTGGCCCTATTGTTTGGCCTTGAACATCATCGTATAATTGTGGGAATCATCGCAGGGGTTATTTACAACTTACTACTGATCCATCAGAAGAAGCTAAGGGGCTGTATCCTGGCCCATGGGATCACCAACCTCGGATTGGGAATCTATGTCCTTTTAACTGAAAGCTGGATGTTTTGGTAGAGATGATCCAAATCCTCTGCGCACTTAATTTGTTACTCCTGCTCTCCTGTCTGCTCATCTTTCAGCTCAAAAGCGATGAGCGGCGTCTTTCTCTGTCTTTGGTCCAAGCCTTGCTGAGCCTGCCTCTGCTGGCAGGGGTATACATCTTGATTGCCTACCATATGACGTCGCCGGCAGTTCATTTGCTTCTTTTTTCTGAAAGTGTTTTTGGCCTCATATGGTTCTATATGGCTCATCGCTTGTGTCGGTCAACCGTTACAGCGGTTCAGGAATCCAGCCGGTCTTTTTTCATTCAGATTTCCGTTGGAATTGCGGTCCTTGGTCTGGCCGCCTATTTCCTTGTCAGCCGCCCGGCAATCTGGATATTGTCGGATAATAGCCTGGCCTTTGACCTTTATGGGCCGGTCTTTTTCTGTGCCCTTTTCCTGCTGATATCTGTGCTTGCCGCGGCCTGGCGCTTCGAGAGATTCTGGCGCATGCTGGAACCGGTGCATCGCTGGGAATACAAATTCCTTGTGGTCGGGAGCTATCTTGTCTGCGGGGCGTTTGGCTGGGCCACCTCCTACCGGCTCACATACCAGCGCCTTGTTTCCAATCATTTTTCCCTCCTGGCGGCCCTCATGCTAATTGCATGGCTTCTTATCTCATACGCAATGGTCCGCCACAGGCTGCTAAACCGCAGGATGTTTATATCCCGAAAGGTGGTCTATTCTTTTGTCGCTCCATCCATCTTTGCCGCTTATCTTTGTGTCCTAGGAGCTGTCTCCATGGTCATGAAGACCTTCGGGCTGCCACTGCCCTTTGTCTTGCGCTGGCTACTTCTGGCCTTCGGGCTCGTTGCCCTCGGTCTCTTTGCCACCTCTGGAAAACTGCGCCGACGGGTACACTTTTTTATCAGCACTCATTTCTATGTCAATAAATACGAGTACAGGGACGAGTGGCTGGCCCTCTCCCGCCAGCTCCAGGGTGCCTTGAGCGAAGCCGATGTGGTGGAGGCCCTGCGCCAGGTCCTGGTTGAGAGTCTTTACACGACCAATCTTGTCATATGGCTCGGGGATACGGACCACGGTTACCGATCTGTTTTCCCCCGTGCCAATTCGGGCAGCAAGTCCGATGCAAGCGCCCTTGCTCCAGATGATCCTCTGATCCTATTCCTCATGTCCCATCCCTATTTCTACGTCGAAGATAGGGAGCCTGATGCGGAATGGAACGTGGTGGCGGAGAAAAAAACGGCCTTTTTGGCCGATCTCAATTTGGTGCTCATATCACCGCTTTTTATCGGTGATCAGCTCGTCGGCCTGATAGGCCTGGGGCCTGAATTCACGGGTGGCCGCTACGGCCATGACGACTTTGATCTGCTGACCGCTCTTGGCACCCAGGCGGCTTCGGCCCTGCTGTCATCCCGAATGGCCGAAAAACTGGCTCATGCCCGCGAGCAACGGGCCTGGGACAGGCTGTCGGCATTTGTCCTCCATGACGTCAAAAATGCGGCTACCATGCTCTCTCTGGTCCGTGGAAATGCCCCGGATCACATCCAGGATCACGAGTTTCAGCAGGACATGCTGGAGGCCGTGGACGATGCGCTGGGAAGGATGGCCAAGGTGCAGGAACGCTTGACCATGCTGAAAGGGGAGGTCACCCCGGTCTGGCAGGATCTGGACCTTGGCCGGTTTCTGACCGAGTCCTGCCGGCATCTCAAAAAAAAGCTGGGGGCAATGGATATCGCCATTAACTGTCCCGCCAAAATCCGGGCACATACCGATCCGGAACCCTTGACCCGCATCCTGGAAAACCTATTCCTTAACGCCCTGGAGGCTGGAGGTGACGGGACGGCTATCAGGATAAGCATATCCAGGGATGAAGACCAAGGCCAGGCGGTCATCAAGATCACAGACGACGGTCCCGGTATTCCGGAGAATCTGTTACCTGACGCCCTTTTTGAGCCATTTAAGACAACCAAACCCACGGGAAGCGGCATCGGCCTCTGGCAGGCGAGGCGGCTTGTGACAAGCCTCAAGGGAACCATACACGCAGAGAATATGCCAGAGGGGGGAGCCCGGTTTGTGGTAAGGCTGCCCCTGGCGGGTGTCGGAAAACTTAACAGCACGGAGCACTCCCAAGCTGGGGGACGAGAATGAGAAAAGGTTCTGACCTCTGCCCCCTGACTCCTGTCTTTTGTCCCCTGAAAGAGCACCCCGCCTGATATAGATCAGTTGCTGAGCAAAACCTATTCACACCCTGCCGGCAATGTCTGGTTCTATAAAACTGTAAACTATTCCGACACTGTTTTGGGGTGGTTTTTTCCGAATGGTTTCCCCTCATTTCTTGGCTGTTCATTGTTTGATCTGTAATTCCAATTGGTTAGGCAATATCGTTGCAGAGAAAGGTCGGTTTGTTATTTATTAGGCATGTCGGAAAACTTTACAGAGGTAGCGGTTGAGGAATGAGCAAGCTTAATATTTTCCATGAAATCAATGGATTGGAAGGTTGGCATGATAATTGCTAAATCTGTTGTCAAAAAGAACGCAAGATGCTCAAACTCAAATAATCTTTCAAAAGGAGGAGGGAAAATGAAGAAAACATACTTAGCAACTTTAGTTGCAGGATTACTAGTATTTGGTATGTCTGTGAGCGCAAATTCGGCGTTAATTACTTTTGATGATGCCATATCTGGAGCCACTAGTTACGCTTTTGATGGAGATGGAGACTCGGTTGATGATGTGATTTTTTCAACTACCGATCCAGGAGGTTTTAATACTGCAGGCCCTGGACCTAATATGACTTATATAGATGAGCCTGGTCTTGAGGGCACATCTTTACTTCCAACAGATCTGCGTGTTGATTTCCTAGTTGGAGCTGAAGACTCCTTAAGTTTTGGATTTGCCCTTAATCTCTCTACCGAAGATGGGACAGCTTCTTTTTCCATATATGATGCATCCGACAACTTGCTTGCGTCAATTACGGAAACTGGCCTTTTTACAGATACTGGGGGAGGCACCAGCAGCGATTTCCCGGAAGGCTATATAAGCTTGGCTTTTGCGGGTACAGCAGCTTATGCTACATTTGACTTCGTCTCTGATCCTGAATTCGGCCGGTATATTATAGATAATTTTGAAGGAAATTTTGGTACAACTGAGATTGACCCTATCCCCGAACCTTCCACCATACTGCTTATGGGCGCCGGCCTCCTGGGCCTGGTGGGTTACGGCCGCAAGCGGTTAAACAAGAAGGCGTAAACCGGCTTCATGTGATAGAAACACGTATTTAATCCCTCCGGAAATCCCCCGGTCAAACCGGGGGATTTTTTTGGTCATTTGCCGGTATTGGATCAAAACATCCCGAAACGAACCAAATTGCCAATCAACCGGCCGCTCAACATTCCATGCTTTTACCGGGTTCTTTATAATCCACCTGCCTCCTGCTTAGCCAGATTCACTTAAAAAACCAATGAACAAAAACAATACCACTATACCATATATTGTGTCCACCCACACAAATGTGCGATGCGGCTATAATATAAGAATAACGGTCATGAACGAGAGAGGGAGCAAGGTGAGTCAGGTTTCCTAAGTGTTACCTGTATCGCTTCAGTACTTCCCTGTATAATTCCTCATTTCTTCCGAATCCAACTTTGACAACGTAAACCAGAATTTCTTTTTTCTTTATTTGATAAACAACTCTATATTGTCCAACTCTCAACTTCCACAATCCCTTGAGGTCCCCTCTAAGAGGTGCGCCGAAACCTTCGGGGTCTCTTGTTAGTTTTTTCCTGATTGTTTTGATGATCTTCTGCTGATCGGGTTTGTCTATCTTCCTGAAGTCTTCTTCAAAGACAAGCTCATCGATTAAAACGGTGTACATTATCTAAGCCCCACCTTTTTCTCAGCCTCATCCAGAGTAACGGTCTTCTTGCCTTTTCTTTTCAGGCGCTCCCCGGCAATCGTCCCCAAGACAAAATCCTCTACCTCTTCCAGCATCTCTTGCATATGCTCATATTCCTCATAGTCGATAATCACGCCCAGAGGTTTGTTTCTCTTGGTCAAGATCACGCGGCATTTCTTAATCTTCTCCATGACCTCAGACGCCTTGTTCCTCAGTTCGGCGATTCCTACCAGGGTTGTGTCTTCTTTTAAAGTGATCATTTATATCTCCCCCTTTAATTGTACAATGAACTATGCATATTAATTGTATATTAGTCAATGAGAAAGGTAGCGGGGGTCTCACAGAGTTTGACAAATGCTGGAACATACGAAAACCTCCAGATTCGGTGAACCGCTCAAAGTTAACCGGACGAGGGAAAGGGGGACGCTTGGGAAAACCTGGATTCCGGGTCAAGCCCGGAATGACATTAAGCCCTTTTCATATAAGCGTCACGCTAATCCGCTATGAACCAGTACTTTGAGGATTAGAATCTGAGTCTGACGCAGAGATTGGGCAAAATAGCCATTCCAGCCCTCGTTCCCAGGCTCTGCCTGGGAACGAGAAAAACGATGAACATAGATCGATATAAAGATAAGGCAACCAACCGTGAACAGTGAACCATGGAACCTTTGTAGTTGGTGCCCGAACGAAAACTGTCTTTTTCGCCGATATTTTCGTTGGACTCAAATTTTAACTTGATAATTCCCTGTAGCTCGCTGCAGGGTCACCACGAAATTCCCTCTCCACCTTTCAGGGGGAGAGGGATAGGGTGAGGGGGTTCAAATAAAGTATTTTCCATTTTGATA
>JAXHTA010000265.1:0-5715 GCA_034190285.1 Thermodesulfobacteriota bacterium
CCCAGTTATAGGTCGCCTGTACCAGCAGTGCAGGTGCCATCCCCAGAGCGAGCGAGAGCAGGGAGCGGGTGACATCCCATCGGTTCCGAGCCCTCTGGAGACTCAGCGTCAGGGGTCGATGATAAAATCCTTTCGCAGTATGGGCAAGGAAACCGCTTTTTTCAAGGGGGCAAGATTATCGAGGTCCCCGCCGAAGAATTTCGCATCCGTCAAAAGTGAAATACCTGCTGCGCCTGCCTCTTCATATATCCTGCCGATAGCAAGGGGATCGGCCTTTTTGCGAATCACACCAGCTGATGGAGATGCGAACTTGATCTCGGCAATGAGACCTACTCTATCTTGTCTGGAAATAGCGTCCTTGAAGTCCCGGACATCGGTAGCCGCGACATTGCTCTTGGCCGGCAGTCCTCTCCTTTTCAGTCTCGCTACCTCCTTTTGTTTTTCATCCAAGATCTCTATTAGTCGGGAATGCATGCGCCAAACCCTGTTCGCTACACCTGATCAGTCACCGCGCAGGCCCGTGTAAAATCGACGAGTGAATTGAGTTTTTCTCCGGCCCGGCCCGAATCAATGGCATCAACGGCCCTTTTGATGCCTCCCTCCAGGTCGGTTTCCAGACCCGACGTCACAAAGGCAGCCGCCGCGTTCAGCAATACCATATCTCTTTTCGGGCCTTTTCGACCTTCCAGTACTTCCCGGATAATACTGGCGTTATGTTGTGCGTCGCCACCCCTCAAGGTCTCCGGGTCCGCCCTCTTGAATCCGTACCCTTCCGGGGTTATTACAGAGGTTCGGACTGTGCCTTCTTTGAGATGCGATACCCTGGTAGGCGTACAGATGCTAATTTCGTCATATGTCCCCTCTCCGCACACCACAAATGCCTCCGTAGTCCCGAGCCGTCCAAGGACCTGGGCTATTTTATCGGTGAGATCAGGGTCATAGACTCCCAATAATTGTGCGGTTGCCCCGGCAGGGTTTGTGAGGGGGCCTAAGAGATTAAAGATGGTCCTGAGCCCTATCTCCCGTCTGGGCGCGGCGGCATATTTCATGGCCCCGTGGAAAAGGGGTGCAAAAAGAAAGCCTATGCCTACCTCCATGATGCATCTTGCAACATCAGCAGTGGATATGCACAGGTTCACGCCGAGGCCTTCCAGGACATCGGCACTCCCACACTTGCTTGAGACGGCACGGTTTCCATGTTTGGCGACTCTAACGCCGCCGCCCGCGGCCACAAAGGCGGTTGCAGTGGACACATTGAAGGTGTTGGTTCCGTCCCCTCCAGTACCGCAGGTATCGAGAATAGTCTCCCTTTTAATATTCCCATCACCACGACTGTTGGGCATGATACCGTCCCACAAGTCTATTCTTGACGCCTTGGTCTTCATTACCCTTGCAGCACCTGTAATCTCTTCCACGGTCTCTCCCTTTATTCTAAGGGCCGTGATGAATGCCCCGATCTGGGCAGGCGTGGCCGAACCTGTCATGATCTGATCCATGACCTGTTCCATCTCATCTTCTGTCAGGTCCCTCCCATCTACTATCTTTGAAATAGCCTCTTTGATCATGACCTCACTCCTAAATTTAATGGACCATTACGGCGAAGGTATTAAAGGCCAAGAAAGTTCTTGATCATGTGGTTGCCGGAAACCGTAAGTATCGACTCGGGATGGAATTGTACCCCCTCCACCCGGTATTTTCTGTGTCGCAGGCCCATGATCTCTCCCTCTTCGGTCCAGGCACTGACTTCAAAACACCCGGGCAATGAGTCACGGGCCACTATAAGCGAGTGATAGCGGGTGGCCTCAAAGGGATCGGGCAGGCCGTTAAAGATCGTCTGCCCGTCATGAAAAATCATGGATGTCTTGCCATGCATGATCCGGTCCGCCCCGACTATACTTCCGCCATATGCCGCGGCAACGGACTGATGACCAAGGCAAACTCCCAGGACAGGTATCCGGGGGCCGAAGCGCCGAACAGCTGCAACGGAAATCCCGGCCTCACTGGGAGTGCACGGTCCGGGCGAGATAACGAGCGCCGATGCCCCATGTTTTTCCATTTCGTCAAGATCTATCTGATCGTTGCGAAAAACCAGGATTTCTTGGTTCATAGATTCCAACATCTGGACCAGGTTGTAAGTGAAAGAGTCGTAGTTATCAATCACCAGCAGCATTATTCCCTCATCTTTTCAATGGCCCTGAACATGGCGGCGCCTTTTCTCATGGTTTCATGAAATTCCCCGTCAGGAGAGGAATCAGCCACAATGCCGGCCCCCACCTGGATGGAGAGTCTGTTTTTCATAATTGCAATCGTGCGAATGACAATACAGAAGTCCATGTTCCCGTTAAAGGCAAAATATCCTACTGCCCCGGCATAGGAGCCCCTTTGGGTCGGCTCCAACTCGCTGATAATCTCCATGGCCCTTATCTTTGGGGCTCCTGAAACCGTCCCTGCAGGAAAGGAGGACATGAAAAGGTCAAAACTGTCCATGTCCGGTTTCAATGTCCCTTCCACTCTTGAGACTATGTGCATGACGTGGGAATATCTTTCCACCTCCATAAGCCTTGGCACGGTCACGGAACCGGCAACGGCCACCTTTCCCACGTCGTTTCTTCCTAAATCCACAAGCATAATGTGTTCGGCCCTTTCCTTTGGGTCTGCCATGAGTTCCCTTTCAAGGGCCAGGTCTTCTTCTGCGGTTTCGCCCCTCGGCCGGGTCCCGGCAATGGGGCGAAGTTCAATCTTGCCGTCGGTCAGGCGGACAAGAATTTCCGGGGATGCGCCGATAAGTTTTGTTTCTCTAAAATTGAGATAGAACATGTACGGCGAAGGATTGACGCTCCTGAGATTTCGGTAGAGGGCGAAACCATTACCTGCTACCTCCCCTGAAAATCTCTGGGAAAGGACCACCTGAATCACGTCTCCGGCCACAATATAGTCTTTGGCCTTTTTTACGGCCTTTCCAAATTCTTCTTTGCTGAAGTTGGAATTGAGTTCTGAGAGGGAAAACTGCTCTTCATCTGAAACCGCTGAAAGGGGTCGTTGTAGTTCATCGATAGCCTCACTAACTTCCTCGCATGCCTGCGCGTAAACGGCCCTTGGATCAGAACCTTCTAATAGATGGGCAAATGCCACTACTTTGATCTTGTGGCTCAAGTGGTCAAAGATGATAAGACGACTTGAAGCCGTGAACAGGCACTCGGGCAGATCCGGATCTTCGGGAGAAATCCCGGGAAAACTCTCCCACATCCTGATGAGATCGTAATTAAAATACCCCACAAGCCCCCCCTGAAATCGAGAAAGGTCTTTCGAGATCAACGGTTTGAACCTGAGACACAAGTCCCTCAAGACACTCAAGGGATTCTTGACATCCTTTAGTACCCTCTTTTCAGATCCTTCACGTATTTCGATCTCCCCGGGCCTTGACAGGACGACTATATACGGCTTGTAACCGATAAAGCTGTACCTCCCCCACCTATCGCCCCCATCAGCACTTTCAAGGAGATAAGAAAAGCTCTTGTCCCTGATTTTCAGGTAGGCAGAGACCGGCGTCTCCACGTCAGCAAGAAATTCCTGATAAACAGGGATCAGATTTCCTTGCTCCGCCATTAGCTCGAATTCGGAAAACGAAGGCCGTATTTCCAATTTGCAGCTCCAAATGCAAAAGGCCCCGAGGCTTCATAGCCCCACGGCCCTGTGCATGAACAAAAAACCGCGGGACCTCTCAGGAGATGCCCCACGGTTAGTTGGTGATTTTGAACCCGCTTCCATCCACAAAGATGGGCACGAGCTATTGTGGGTGGCTCATCTCCTTTCAGGAGTTGGGCCAACACCAATTGTCTAACGATACCAAAGCATTATTGTTTTCAGCACTCGACATAGGAAAATATTCTAACAAGACAGGGTTTTTGTCAAGAAAAAAGTTCATTGATAGGTATTCATAAGTCCAAAATCCCGTTATCCTTAGTGAATATTGTTTGCAAAGCTCCTGACCACGAATGAAGGTTTCAATCAGGATATCCGGCCCCTTAAAGGCTTCAGAGCCCGCGAAACTTGTCAGGTCAAAAGGGGGACGCTACCTTGATCTCTTATTCCTGGCAAGCGTCAGTTTGGGCATAAAGGTCGGGGGGCGGGGGGGGAGTGCGCATGAAAAAATGCAAAACCAATCCGCGAGCCTTGATTCATCATGCGAGCTACGCATGGGTAAACACTTTCCAAAGCCGGTCTGCCTCTTCTCTGGCAATTGTGTATCCCGGCTTGCTCTGTCAGAAACGCCATTTGATCTTACCGTACAGGCTGTGCTCTACCTCAGTTGAGTAAGTGTCCACAAACTCGGGCACGAATTCGGGATGATGATCGTCAAACAGATTTTGCCCCACTAGGGAGAACTCAATATCTTCTCTCGGTTTCCAGCACAGGCGGGCATCAAGGCCTACGTAACTTCCCACATCTTGTTCGGTTAGATTATCCGTGTATCGGATCCACAGGTCAAACTCCACATGCCATGGAAGGTCCATGGAAGAGCGCAGGGAGATTTGGTGGCGCGGGCTTCCGCCTTCAATGATTTCGGCATAAACATCTTCATTTAGGCCATGGCTCCGGAGTTGAATATTCAGATAGGAATACCAGGTTTCGATGCGCCACCAGTCCAGGGCCTGCCATTCGGAGACCACTTCGATCCCGTATATCTCCCCGCTAATCTCGTTTTCTGGGGAAAACGGGACTAGAAGATGTGGTGGAAAAGGAGAGGTTTCATAGGTAGGATCGCCGTAAAAAATGGAGAAAACGCTGTTGTAATCATTGAAAAATAATGCGATATCCCATGAAAGCCGATCTGTGGGTTGAAGGCGATATCCCAGCTCGAATGCCGTAAGTTCCTCTGAATCGAAGTCATGATTTCCGATCAAAGATATCTCCATAGGGAGTGGCCCTGGGTTTTCAGGATCACCGGGAGGTAAAACACGGCTAACGATCCTTCCGTCATGTTCACCACGAGACGGTGTCCTGACCGCGTGGGATACTGACGCCCAGACGGTATTGCCTTTATCAGGGGTCCAGGCCAGCCTTATCCCAGGCTGGATTTCATACCCGGTAAATTCATTATGTTCGAATTTCGAACCCACTGTCAGGCGCAAGAAGTCCTTGACAAGGGTGATCTCATCCTGAACAAATGCGCCGAAGAGATTGTGGTTTCGGCTTTCCGGGTCCATTGATGTGTCAAAGTCGCCCTTAATGTGATCATGGAGAAAACGATAGCCAACTCCCCAGGTAATATCGTGACGGTCGTTCAGCCGAGCGCGGTGCTGCATCTCGATGTCAAAGATATCATGAAAGAGACGGCCTATGACCTCATGGTGTTGAGTGGAGTCGTAGTATGTCTGGAGCACCAGATTAGATGATTCTGAAAAGGCGTGGCTCCATCTGGCAAGGATATTCCCGCCGCCGATTTTAACATCTTCGTCAACTGTGTTTGTGTAGGGGGGCGTCAGGGAATAGAAGTCAATAGTCTGACCTGCATCACCTTCGTAGATACCCCCTTGAAAGGTCAGGGAATCACTATTAGACGTTTGCCAATCGATGCGAAAACCCCCACGGAAGACTTCCCAGTCATCGGCGGCATCGTGTCCTGAAGCATTTACGCCATGATCCCGGTCAAACCACTTCCAATAGACCCGATAGAATGCATCCTGGCCCAGCCTCCCTCCGTATCGGATACTG
>JAXHTA010000266.1:0-5692 GCA_034190285.1 Thermodesulfobacteriota bacterium
CGTGAGGCCAGATCCCTTACCTTTTTGGGTAAGAAATTACCCATTTACCCCAAACAATTTCAGCCAAACGTTCTTGTCAAAACCATTGTCTCTCCTTTTGAGATGCGCTGCTTCCCTGGAGGAGCGGGCGCCAGTTGAGATAGGGGAGAGGAAAATCATTGAGCCTCCGGCGTGACATTGAAGTGCATAAAGATAACCCTGATTTTAAAGAGGGTATCTGGGCCATAATTGAGATAGATATCAGCAGACTTACCTCAAAGCCTAAAGGCATAAATACTAGGGCGTACCGGACCACTAATCCAAATTTCACAATTCCCTAACCTTTATCTCATACTCCAACTATCATTATACATCTTTTAACCTTCTATGTCTATGCCAATGCCATTTTACCAGCTCAAGCCCCTTCGCCGCACCTAAAGGGGGACAGGCAACGCTCCCGGTGTTGTGGTTTAATACTGAAAGACTCATGATAGAATGCCTCATGGATTTGTGCAAGAGATACTTAATGTAGACTCCCCGGCTTTTCGCTTACAGCTGGGTGCATACCTTTTCGGCGGTCTTTTTCTTGGGATATTCTATATATCACATTTCCTGCTTGATTATGCGGAGCTATCCGCGCTGTTTTCGCTCTTAACAGGCCACCTGCAGCCCTGTTTTTCTAAGTGGGAGTGTCAGCCTCCCCATAATGCATCCGCAAATGAGGTATCAGGCCAACAGCAGGATTATCACTCTGGGAAAACCCTTCCCGCCGGTCCCATTGAGCAGGATTGCCAGAGATAGTTTACTCGGTACACCGTGAGGTGGCCGGGAGGAGGGCCTTAGGCCGAGGCTCGGATCCGTCAGGAACTTGATTTCCATTGTATCCCGGCCCGATACGCCAACGAGGTGTGCTTCAGGGCTTATCGTGGCAATGGGTACATCAGGGCGCCAAACCGGAGAGTTCAGGATTCAGAGGCATTCCGCTGTCTTCCTTTGGATCTCACCAAAGAGTACCGGCCTTGTGTTCGGCTAATACTTTGTGTTAACATAGGTTTTTAATCCAACAACAGTTCGGCTAAAGGTGACCTGCGGCCAGGAAGCTCATGCCGGGAGTACCATAACCACGGCCAATTCGGGCCCTTTGAGGGCTCAGGAACTCACAGGGCGTTATTCAAATCGTTTGTTTGTGTGAAGCTAGTGCGCGGACGCTTTGCGGCGCAGCGCGTCAGTGATAATGTAAGAAGGGATATTATAGATGTTCTGCCCTGAATGCAGATCAGAGTTCATTGAAGGGGTCACGAGATGTCCTGTTTGCGATGTCGATTTGATTGATGAGCTAGGTAGTGAATGGAAACCTGAATACATCGAGTATGAGCAAGTCTTAGGTACATACAACGTAGCAGATATCGCATTTATCAAAAGCCTGTTAGATTCTGAGAATATTACTTATTACTTTAACGCGGAGCATTTCACCTATGTAAGGCCATTAGCTGAACCGGCTCGTTTAATGGTAAAAAAGGATGAAGTCGCGATTGCCAGGACTTTATTGAAAGGCCTGAAACTGGCAATTACAGGTGTCAACCTTGGAAATGACGACGATGAAATGGATAATGACTAATGTGAATGGGGAATTCCTACCAAATAGATGCCTGTATGATTATGGCTTCATGGGTAGCAACTAATACTTGAAGGAGTAACAACTAGATGACCGAGAAAGTAATTTGGGCTGTTCCCAATACTGGGCGCCATAACGCTTGTCATATGAACAGCTGTCATATGGTGCTCCATTTTCACGGAGTGAATATCCCATTACCCAGGTTTATCCCCTTGAGCGGTTTTGGCTTCGGCTTTATGTATCTCAATGATGGTGGCAGGATATTGCCGTCGGCATCAGGGTGTCCTTGCCGAGATAGCATGTCTTTTATCACCGAACAGCTTGGTTATGAATATGAAACACTTGCTGCTAAAGACATAGATTCCCTTTGGCTTGTGATAAAGGAATATATTGATAACGGATTACCTCTGGTTGCGGGGCCCCTGCCGCTGGATCTTTATCGGCAGCATAATCCACAGGCGCCTGCCACCGGCTTTGACTCCTTTTGTGTTATTTCCGGTTATGATGAAGACAGATCAACAGTGTACCTTTCCGACACGTTTGGGCTGTGTTATATGCAGGTTAGCCGTGATAGTCTTGAGCAAGGCTGGGAGGTGGGTAAGAGATTGTGCCCTGTGGAAATTATACCAAGCGTTCCATTTCTGTTTGTTGTGAAAGGCAGGAAAAAGTCAGGTTATGACGAATTGGAGGTGTCCAGAAACGTACTTAAGCGTGCATGTGAACAGGTGGAAGGGAAGGCTCTTTCAGATAGGGTCTCTACTGGACTTGTGGGGCAGAAAAGGTTCTTGAGAGATCTCGGAAACAGGTTTAATTTGGAAGAGAGGAAACTTCCAGTTGTAGCATCAGTAATCAGAGACTTTGTCTGCCTGATCGGGGCGCAGTCTAAGTTCGACATTGCCTACTTCCTGAGAGATTATGCATCAAGAATAGTTGAAGCGAAAGGCAGAATATCAGATCTTGCTGTGCTGTTTGAACGTGAAGGCGCCTTGTTCTTAGAAGCCCTTGGCCATTTTACTCTAACTTCAAACATTATTCAGGCAGGTTTGGAGAGTGATTGTTACTTCTCCCGGCTGCATGAGATTTTCAGTCAGGTGGTCTCGTTGGAGGAGAATGAACTCAGAATACTCAAAGAGATTACAAAGTGAATATGTCCGGGACCCCTGGGCCAAGCTGGCCGTTTGTCTTTATGGATTGACGGCCATGAAGGGCGGAAGTCTGCAGTATATCCTTATGCCTCTCCTGTCCTTATTACTTCCCTTCTATATATCCCTGTTGCCAAAATCGCCTGGGTTGTCTGACATGGTGGCCCTTGTCATCGAAGAGATTTCCTATAATACAAGATCTGCTTTATCCGCAATACTAGCGGACGTTGTTGACAAATTTGACTTATTGCCCGGTTTTGCGGATCCAAGACCGGCCAATGTACGACATAGACATGCCTATGCATCCGCCAGTTCCTGCCAATGTCAATGAATATTCAGATAGGTCTTCCCGTGTTGTCAACTATCAATGAAAAGGCACCACACGTTGTATCATCTATTTACCTGTACGTGGATCCTTGTGTGTCTGTCGGGCAATTGGAGGATGCTTTCATGACCAAAAAACGGCTATATCCGAATCTCTCAAAACGCATAACCTATTAGAAAAGCGTTGTTATTGAGTCTCCAGGGAATTTGGTCTGTACAGATTACCAGGATAATCTGTACACCCATTTATTGAAATCCAGCAGTGTGCCACGGAGGAGTTACCCACAGGCGCGCCCGCCCGCTGTCTGTGGGCAGCCGGCGCGTCTATGGATAACTCCTCTGGGTGATTTTCCAAGTAAAACATTGAGTTAACGGGTTGAGAAACCCGGATAGACCCCAAAAAACCCAACATACCAAAGAATGAAGAACCCTGCAGCAAGCTGCAGGGTTCTTCATTAACCTGCTTATGGCCGCTCTTGGCAACTTTTCTTTAATGCTGTATAATATAGATTCAGACCATCCTCATTATGAGCCGTTGAAAAACATAGAAAAGCAGATCAAGAGTGGAGCAACATTGACGAAACAACTGCTGGGATACGCCAGAAAGGGTCAATATGAGGTAAGGCCCATCAACGCAAACAACATAGTGGTAGAGACTTCCAAAGCCTTTGGGAGAACGAGAAAGGAAATCGCTATTCATCTGGAACTGGCCGAGAATTTGCCTGCGATAGAGGGAGACAAAGGTCAAATTGAACAGGTCCTGTTTCCAGGTAGAAGCACCGGTTACCCGGCGCTCCCCCCACAGATCCGTACGTGAAGATTTCCCTCATACGGTTCCTCGGTTCCAACTCTTTTTACCAAATTGGAAACCAAACAGGCGACACCCCGTTTGGCGCATAACTTTGCTATCCTGCCGGCAACTTTAGATATTATGGACTATCCTGGGTTTAGGAAAGGGAAAGTTTGCTCGTATGGACTTAAACTTCTCCCAACTTATACCGCCCTTGTGGCTTCTTCGGCTCAGCCAGAATTTCCAGGCTTTTTCGGTGTGTTCGTACACAGCCTCAATTGCCTTGTAATTGCAGCGTACTCCAAAATAATTGTAGTACCCTCGCAACTTGCTGGAGAGCATTTTAAATTGCTCTTCTATCTGATCATGCCGATGCCTGCTACACCACAACCACACCTCTTTCATAAATCGAGCCAGGCGTTTGCCAGCGGTTTTCTTCTTTATTACCCAGTACCCCTTTCTTGATTTCGACCAATAGAAAGTGAACCCCAGAAAATCAAAAGTGCCCGGCCCTTTTCCCCTTCTGTTTGAGGGAGGCTTTTGGAACGGGATTACTTTTGTCTTTTCCGGGTGGAGTTCTAAACCGTAGCCATTGAACCGCTGCGGCAGCACTTTCATGATGCGTTGCACGTCAGATTCCAACTCGAAACCAAGTATGAAATCATCCGCATAGCGGATTATGAAGCACTTTCCCTTCATTCGAGGTTTGACCTCTTTCACGAACCAGTCATCAAGTACATAGTGAAGGAATATATTGGAAAGCACGGGTGAAATCACACCACCTTGGGGAGTACCTTTTCCGGGATAGGAAAGGTTCCCTTCTTCCATAACTCCCGCGTTTAACCACTTACCGATTAAACGTAGAATTCCTCCATCATTGACCCTTCGCTTGATCATACTACGAAGTAGACCATGTTCGATGTTATCAAAAAGTCCAGTTATATCCGCGCTTACTATCCAGCCAATGTTCAGTTTCAGACACGCCTCCCGTATTTCGGAAACCGCTTTATGCTGACTGTGACCCTCCCGAAATGCATGGGAGAAGTCGTAGAAATCTGCATCATAGATAGCTTCCAATATAGTTGCCACCGCCTTTTGGACTATTTTGTCCTCCACTGCGGTTATACCTATTGGCCGCTTTTTCCCTCCTTCCTTATCTATCCAGATACGTCTAACCGGTGTAGCTACGTACTGTCCTCTCCGCAGTCGTTGATGTAGATTATAGAGGTTTTCTTCAAGGTTCTCGGCGTACTCCTTTGCCGATACCTTGTCTACGCCGGTTGACTCGTTCCTCCGGATTTTTCGGAAGGATTGCTTGAGCAGATACAGGTCTATCCTGTGAGCCAGAGAGGTAAAAACCACCTCCGGGTCTCTTCTTGACAGCATTCTGATCCTTTCAAGTGAAGACTCGCCGACTAAGGTCAGTGGTCTGTCTTCCCATGAAGGTTCCAAACTCCGTCCGGTATCGCAAGCAGCCTGCTTGGCAATTTTCCGGCTTTCTGTTGATATGGGTTGTGACCTCAGGGTATCTTCCATAGTTCCTGCCAGAAATACGTTACACCCGGCTTCACCTTCCCTTAAATGGGTCCCTCGGACTAGGTTCCCCATCCTACCGGTCGGGATACATCGACTCCCGACCATCGGTACTATGATCCGCTAAGACTTCCAAATGCCCATCTCGGGTTTGTTCGCTGTTCGCTATCCGCCCCCGATACCTTGCTTGCTCCTTTGTTTTCGCTCACTGGCAGGGAGAGAGCGCCCCTTTCCGGTGCCCGGGCGTTCACCTGTTTATTGGTCGGTGCCCTTTGCCGTCATATGAGCAAGGAAACATTTGGATCTCCC
>JAXHTA010000267.1:0-5669 GCA_034190285.1 Thermodesulfobacteriota bacterium
TCTCAAGTGAAAACGGAAAGGTTTCCGGTATTGAATGTATCACGACCCGTCTAACAGAGCCGGATACAACGGGAAGGCGGAAACCTATTCCGGTTGAGGGGTCGGAGTTCTTTATCGATGTGGATCAAATTATCCCGGCCATTGGACAGGAGCCGGATTTTGCCGCTTTTGGCAAAGACCACGGTCTGGAAGTCTCCAGGTGGAATCTTTTGGTCGTCAATCCCGAAACACTCCAAACCAAGAAGCCGGATATCTTTGCCGGTGGCGACGTAATCACAGGCCCTGCCACGGTTATAGAAGCAGTTGAGGCAGGCAAAAGGGCAGCCAGGTATATTGCAGAATATCTGCAAGGCGCAACGCTACCAGTTGAATGGCAAGATGAGCCGGTCATGGGAGCAAACTGGGTTGAACTTCCTAAAGGAGAAGCCCGCAAAGAGAGACTCAAAATATCGACCCTGTCAGTTGAAAAAAGGCTTTCGGGATTTGAGGAAGCAAACCTTCCCGTTGACGAACAGGCGGCGAAGGAAGAAGCCGATCGGTGTCTCAACTGCGGAGGATGTTGCGAGTGCTTTCAGTGTGTGGAGGTATGTAAGGCCAAAGCTGTCACCCTTGATACCCATGCCCAGTGTGAAGAAGTCGTATCAATTAATGTTGGATCTGTTATTCTCTCCCCAGGATTTGAGGCGTTTGATCCCTCTGTTTTCAAGACATACCATTATGCCTCTTTTCCGAATGTGGTGACCAGCCTTGAATATGAGCGTATCCTTAGCGCAACAGGCCCTTACCAGGGTCATCTCAAGCGGCCATCCGATTTCAAAGAACCCAAGAAAATTGCCTGGTTGCAGTGTGTCGGTTCAAGGGACATAAATACCTGCGACCATCCTTATTGCTCATCGGTCTGCTGTATGTACGCTATCAAAGAGGCGGTTATTTCCAAAGAGCATGCCGATTATGATCTGGATACGGCCGTCTTTTTCATGGACATGAGGACCTATGGAAAGGATTTCGAGAGATATTACGACAGGGCTAGAGATGAACAAGGGGTAAGGTTTATTCGCGCAAGGATACACTCCATTGAAGAGGATCCCAAAAACCGTGACCTTATCCTCCAGTATGTCGGCGAAAACGGCAGTCTCAAGACAGAGATTTTTGATATGGTCGTCCTCTCTGTTGGGATGGAAACTCCGGTCAGCCTTATCGAAATGGCCGAGCGAGTCGGAATTGAATTGGATGAAGATCATTTTGTGCGGACCGGAACCTTTTCTCCTGTAGAGACATCTCGAGACGGAATCTATGTCTGCGGGGCCTTTCAGGAGCCCAAAGATATCCCCTATTCGGTAATGGAGGCCAGCGCCGCTGCCTGCGAGGCAAAAGCCGGCCTTTCCGCAGCCCGTGGAACACTGGTCAAGGAGAAGAGTTACCCCGAAGAAAGGGATGTTTCTTTAGAAGATCCCCGGATAGGCGTTTTTGTGTGCAACTGCGGCATCAATATCGGGGGAATTGTGGATGTGCCGCATGTTGTCGAGTATGCACGCAGTCTTCCAGAGGTCACATACGTGGAAGAAAACCTGTTCACTTGTTCTCAGGACGCCCAGGATAAGATGAAAGAGGTCATTGATCGGGAAGGCCTAAACAGGATCGTTGTTGCCGCTTGCACACCGAGGACACATGAAGAGCTTTTCAGGGAGACCCTCAAAGACGCGTCCTTGAATAAGTATCTGTTTGAAATGGCCAACATCCGAAATCAGTGTTCCTGGGTCCATAGCAAGGAAAAGGATAGCGCCACGGACAAGGCAAAGGATCTGGTGCGTATGGCGGTGGCTCGGGCGCAATTAATACGGCCGTTGGACCAGCCTACAATTTCAGTTGACAACAAGGCCCTAGTCATAGGAGGTGGCATATCGGGCTTGACTGCGGCTCTCGGTCTGGCAGATCAAGGCTTCCATACCTATCTTGTGGAGCAATCTGCCGAACTGGGTGGAAATGCCCTTAGCCTGTTTAGTACCTGGCGTGGAGAAGCTGTTTACAGACAGGTCGAAGAGATGATAAGCAGGGCGGAAGGTCATTCTCTGATCGACATCTATACGAACTCCACCATTAGGGGATCAACCGGATTTGTAGGAAACTATGAAACGATCGTCTCTCAGGATGGCCATGATATTTCCCTTAAGCATGGGGCTGTGGTGGTAGCTGTTGGCGCCAAGGAGCATAAACCCGAGGAGTATCTTTATGGCAAAGACACCCGGGTTATGACTCACCTGGAGCTGGACGAGGCAATAAAGGGCCAGAGCAAAATGGTGTCCGCTGCGAAGAACGTCGTTTTTATTCAGTGTGTTGGCTCAAGGGAACCTGGAAGACCATACTGCTCCAAGGTCTGCTGTACACATACTATGGAAGCCGCCATCAAGCTGAAAGATATTAACCCTGAGGCTAATGTGTTTGTCCTTTACCGTGATATCCGCACCTATGGTCAGAGGGAGGCACTCTACGGGCGGGCAAGAGAATTGGGGGTGGTTTTTATCCGCTATGACCTGGAGCAAAAGCCCGAGGTCCTGAAAAGCGGAGATGTGATCGAAGTTGCCGTAAAAGATCCTATCCTGGGCCGTGATATCCGTATTAATCCCGACCTTGTAGTGTTAGCCTCGGGCATTGTGCCTCATGACAATACGTCCCTGGCCCAGACGTTTAAGCTGTCGCTCAATGAAGACGGATTTTTCATGGAGGCCCATGCAAAGCTCAGGCCGGTGGAGTTTGCGACTGATGGCTTATTCCTGGCCGGCTTGGCCCATTTTCCCAAGCCGATTGAAGAAAGTATCTCGCAGTCAAAGGCCGCGGCTTCCAGGGCTGGTGTAATTCTTTCAAAGGATAATATCACGGTGGAGGGTGTTGTTTCTTCCGTGGATGAGGCCGTGTGCAGAGGTTGCGGGGAATGTGAAGCCGCATGCCCATATAACGCTATCGGTGTTGAAGAAATCGAAGACGGCAGGAAAGTGGCCCGTGTTCAGGAGGCCCTGTGCAAGGGTTGTGGCTCATGCTCCGTGGCCTGTCCTACGGGCGCGGCATCAATTCTTCATTATGATGACCGGGAAGTCCTGACTATGGTGGAGGCCGCATTCAATTGACGGTTGACTCTTCGAGAAAAAGAGATTCTTTAAATGTTGACTCAAGGAGTTTTGTCTGATGGCAGGAGAATTTGATCCTAAAATCGTTGCATTTGCCTGTAACTGGTGTGCTTACGCAGCCGCTGATCTGGCAGGTGTCAGCCGTTTTCAGTATCCGGCCAATATGAGGATTATCCGTGTGATGTGTTCCGGACGGGTCAATCCCGGCTTCATCCTTAAGGCGTTCAAGATGGGCGCCGACGGGGTGCTTGTGGCTGGATGACATATCGGCGACTGTCATTACCTGGATGGTAATGTAAAGGCCGAAAAGATGTTTGATATGACCCGGGAGCTGGTAAAGATCGTCGGGATCGATCCCAAACGGCTGCGGCTGGAATGGATTTCCGGAGCTGAAGGGGTCCGTTTTGCAGATGTTGCACGTGATTTTACCGAAGTGGTTCGGTCTCTTGGCCCGTCTAACATAAAACAGGCGGCGTAAATTGGATAGAGGAGTCTGAGTTGTGAGCAAGGAGATACTTGTTACCGGAGGGGGGATCGCTGGAATCCAGGCCTCCCTGGATCTGGCCGAAATGGGATTTAAGGTCAAACTGGTAGAACAGTTGCCCAGCATCGGTGGTAAGATGGCTCAACTGGATAAGACCTTCCCGACCAATGACTGCGCGATCTGAATCCTTTCGCCCAAGATGCTGGATGTCGGTCGACATCCCAATATTGAACTCATGGCCTATAGCGAAGTGGAGAAGGTGGGCGGTGAAGCGGGTAACTTTGAGGTTACGGTGAGAAGGAAGGCGCGCTATGTGGACGAAGACAAGTGTACAGGCTGTGGCGCATGCAAGGAAAAATGTCCTACCGTGGTTTCAGATGCATTCAACGAAGGCCTTGGAGACAGGAAGGCAATATACAGCCTTTTTGCCCAGGGTATACCCTCAACGCATACTATAGATCCGGATCACTGCCGCCAGTTGAATGGGAAAAAATGCGGCGTCTGCGCAAAGACCTGTCAGGCGGAGGCCATCAATTTTGAACAGAAAGACAGAATCATCAACCTCAATGTGGGGGCCATTATACTTGCTACCGGCTATGATGCCTTTGATCCTTCGCGGATTCCCGAATACAACTACGAGAGGATCAATAATGTGGTCACTTCTCTTGAGTTTGAAAGGCTCCTCAGCGCCAGCGGACCGACTGGGGGTCACCTGGACCGTCCGTCCGACCGTGCTGTCGAGGCCGAGATAGCCGAGCTTAAGAAGTCGGTGAAGAAATCCAGGAAGGCCCTTGAGAAACTTGAAGAGAAATATAAAGAAAAATCGGCCGAGTTTTATGAAAAGTACCGGAGCGGTTCATTTGGGAACGATGAGGATCGCAAGAAATGGGCCGATAAATATGCGGTGCACTTAACCGCTGCTGAGACCCTGGAGGCCCTAGAGAAGAAGGCCGCAGGCTTTACAACTGCCAAGAAACTGGCATTTGTCCAGTGTGTTGGCTCTCGGGATTTCAGGTTCTATCCCTTTTGCTCGGGCTATTGCTGTATGCATTCCATCAAAGAGGCCATTATTGCCCATGAGCATGATGCAGAGACCACATCCGTCATTTTCGGTATGGATATCCGGGCCGTGGGGAAAGGGTTCGAAGAGTATAAGGTCCGTGGCGGGAACCAGTCCAACATCACATACATTCGCGGTCGTGTTGCCGAGATTACACAAGGCCCGGGAGATAATCCCGTGGTCATATACGAAGACACATGTGAGAGGGAGGTCAGGAGCGAAGAATTCGATCTGGTGATTTTGGCCATTGCCTGCGAGCCTGCTAATGGGATTCCTCGGCTGGCCGAAGTCTTTGGGGTTGAAGTCAATACATTCGGCTTTTTCAAGACACTCGAGACAGATCCCCTTGACACGACTCGCCCTGGCATTTTCGCATGTGGTTGCGCCCACGGCCCCATGGATATCCCTGAATCCGTGGCCCAGGCCAGTGCTGCGGCTTCCAGGGCGGCACAGGTATTAATCGGCTCGGATCAAATGCGTCGGGCATCCTAAGAGGAGTCTCCATGAGCAAGGAGAAAGCTGGAAGAAGAGAAGAAATGGAAGACCTGCGGATCGGGGTGTTTATATGTGATTGCGGCTCCAATATTGCCGGTCACCTGAATTGTGAAGAGGTGACTGCGTATGCGGCAACCCTTCCCGGAGTCGTCTATGCCAAAGAGAATCTTTATACGTGTTCTGAGGCCGGCATTGCGGAGATCCAAACGGCCATCAAGGACCATAACCTAAACCGTGTGGTTGTCGCCTCCTGTTCTCCCCGAACCCACCAACCGCTGTTCCAGACCTCCTGTTCCCAGGCGGCACTGAATCCCTATCTTTTTGAGATGGCAAATATCCGGGACCAGTGCTCATGGGTGCATATGCAGGCCGGGGATGATGCCACGTTAAAGGCAAAAGACCTGGTGCGAATGGGTGTTGCCAAGTCGGCGTTTCTAGAACCTCAAGAGGACATCGAGGCGGCGTTGGTCTCCAGGACCCTCGTTATAGGGGGGGGGATGGCCGGTCT
>JAXHTA010000268.1:0-5668 GCA_034190285.1 Thermodesulfobacteriota bacterium
CATAGAGTCAAGTGCAGACCGTTTGACTCATTTATTCAGGATCCGCGACCTCCAGGACAGGTACGGGGGATTCACGGCCTTTATCCCATGGACATTTCAGCCCGATAATTCGCGATTGGACGTGACAAAGGCTACATCATCCGAATATCTCAGGTTACTGGCGCTTTCCAGGCTGGTGTTGGATAACATACCCAATATCCAGGCCTCTTGGGTTACCCAGGGACCCAAAATCGCTCAGGTGTCTCTGAGTTTTGGGGCGAACGACTTGGGAAGCACAATGATCGAGGAAAACGTGGTTTCCGCCGCCGGAACATCGTTCAGGTTATCCCGGGAAGATATTGTCCGGCTGATAGAGACAGCCGGCTTCAAGGCCCAACAGAGGGATACTTTTTACCGCCCTGTTAATTGGGGAAATGCTTAGAGAGCATTACACAAAGAACATAGTCGATATCCCGGTGGATTCCCAAGAAGTCAGGGAAGAGTAAAGAGGCGTTCAAGGCCGGCCCTCCAAAGGCGTCCTTGGTTTGAGATCATGTCTGTTATAACACACAGGGCAAAATGGGTGATTATCTCCCATGATAAGATCGTAGAAAACGGGTACGTAACTGAAATCAACGGGCGGACCGTGGACACGGGAACAGCTGGAAGACGACCACGGGGCAAAGAAGTGGATCATGGGGAGGGCATCCTTATGCCTGCGACCGTGAATGCCCATACCCACCTTGATCTTTCCACCTTGGGAGAGCTGAGCCATCTGAGAAACGATTTTCTGGGATGGATACGGGCGGTTGTCGGCAAGAAGATGGGTCTGACGGATCGAGATGTTGAATTAGGTCTTTTAAGGGGCGAGGATGAGTTGCGATCCAGTGGGTCCGCCCTCGCAGGAGACCACCGTTCGTTTTTCGTGCATTCAGAGTCTGCCCGATGGCCGTTGATCCTTCCATTCCGTGAATACCTGGGGGGAGATGCGGCTGCGAACGACCTGGTTGGGGATGACGATGGTCATTTCTCGCTTGCTGCACACGGGCCGCATACAACATCTCCTTTGCTTATCAGGCGACTTAAACTTGAAACCGCGAGAAGGGCGCAATTGCTTTCTATCCACGCGGCAGAGTCTTTTGAAGAAAAGGAGTTTATCTGTACCGGCAGGGGTGCATGGGCAGATTTTCTTGAAGAAAGGGGCATAGACTACAGCTCCTGGGGGCTTCCAGCAAGGAGCCCCGTCCTGTTCCTGGACGGACTCGGCGTCCTGGATGACAAGACGCTGGCAGTGCACCTGGTACAGGCGGATCCGGAGGATCTGGAAGTTATTGCGGATCGCGGGGTCCGCGTCTGTGTCTGTCCTAGAAGCAACTCCGGGTTGGTGGGCGATCTCCCGGATATCCCCGGCATGCTGAAAAGAGGTATATGCCCTTCGCTCGGCACGGACAGCCTTGCCAGTGTAGAGACACTCAATATCATGCATGAGATGGCCTTTGTCGCCCGGAATTTCCCTTCGTTGAGACCGGAGGATATTCTCGCAATGGGGACAATCAACGGGGCCAGGTGCTTGAACATGGAAAAGGAACTCGGATCTTTGGACCCGGGCAAAAGGGCTTGTCTTCTGTTCGTTCCTGTCAGGGCCTCGTCTTCCGTGACCGCCTTACAGGACCTTATAGCCTGTAACTTCAAAGGAAATATAGAGGTGTGTCAATGAAACTGAGGCTTGGTCGCATTTCTTACGCCAACACGCGACCTGTCCACTATGACCTTGACCGAGGCATGTGGCCCTTGTGGATAGAGTGTGTCAAGGCGGCGCCTTCGAAACTGAACCATATGCTGGCTGAGGGCCTGTTGGACGTCAGCTCCGTTTCTTCAGTGGCGTATGCCAGACATTTCAGGGATTGGCTCATCCTCCCCGAAATATCTATATCATCTAAAGGCGAGATTATGAGCGTTCTTCTTGTCAGCAAGATTCCCATTGAGCGGCTAAACGGCAGAAAAATCGCGACCACACATGACTCGGAGACCGCAGTTGACCTCCTGAAATTGTGCCTCGAGCGTGAGCAGATAACCCCCATATATCAACCGTTGAAGGCTGAACATGCGGGTCTTCCCAATGATGCCGATGCCGCTCTTGTGATCGGTGATGAAGCCCTCAGATGGTCCTGGGAAAAAAGGACTCCATTTGTGATGGACCTCGGCCTTTATTGGGAGCAGTGGACAAAAAAGCCTCTGGTCTTCGCCCTATGGGCCGTTAGAGGGCCCTTTGCAGAAGAAAGGCCAAACGAGACCCATGATCTGATAAGTCTTCTGCATGATTCACTCGGGCATGGAACATCGAGCCTTGAAGATATTATTTTACAGACGGCCTCGGACATGGGGATCGGGACCGATCACATGAGGCGGTATTTTCAGCGTCTCACGTACAAATTGCAGGGAGAGGAGAGAGAAGGACTCAGCCATTTTTTCGAGCTGTTATATAAAAGAGGAATCCTACACGAACCGGTCGATCTGAACTTCTTTGATTCCTGATGAGTTGCTCTCTCTAGATTCCCTTGATTTGTTTTCGCAGAACGATTCCTTCTGACATCACGGACATGGAAAAGACATCGACGGCACACCGGACCAAAAAACGCTATGTGAGCAGGATGTTTTCGGGGATTTCTCCCAATTACGACCTGGTGAATTCCCTGACCAGCCTTTTTATCGACCACTACTGGCGGTTTCGGGCCTTCAAGGCCCTTGGGCCAGCCTCGAAAGGGCTGGTCCTTGATCTGTGCACAGGGACCCTCGCCCTTGCGCTCTCCACCCTTTCCAGGGCGCCCGGCAGGGTGATAGCACTGGATATCAGTCTTGAAATGTTACTTACCGGCCTTTTTAGGCACAAGCGCAGGCCTGAGTTGAAAAGACTTGATCTTATTTGCAGTGATGGTGAAATCCTGCCTTTCATGAAGGATACCTTTGATGGCGCCATGGTCGCCTTTGGGATACGTAACCTCTCTGATCTTCAAAAGGGACTGGGAGAATTGTCCAGGGTGATAAGGAATGGTGGGAGGCTGGTCATCCTGGAGTTTTCACGACCAAGCATGCCCCTTTTTGCACCATTATACAGATTCTATCTTTCAAATGTATTGGTCCCCATGGGGGGGGCGCTGACCGGGGATAGAAACGCGTATCAGTATCTTGCCGACAGTATTTACGAATTTTGTTCCCCGGAGGATATGGCCCTTCTGATCAGGAACGCAGGCTTTTCAAAAATCAAGACCACTGGCCTGACTCTGGGATGCGTAACACTCTACCAGGCAGACAAGATGTAATAGCTTTTCAAGAAGTCAGCCTATATCCACATGGCCCGTTTTTCTTCCCGGATTCCTGCGGACCTATGGCAAGGTGTGTGATGGGTATCAAGACATTCAACAATCTGAATCCGAAAAAGCAAAACAATATCTTCCGTATTGCCCTTGTCGAGTTCTCCGATAAGGGCTATGCGAAGGCCAGCATAAATGATATGGTGGAGAGACTCGGGATTGCGAAGGGCTCCATATTCCAGTACTTCGGAGATAAGCAGGGGCTCTTCAACTTCGTTTTTGCAAAGGCCTTGACCATGGTCAAAGAGCACTTCAGGAGGGTCAGGGAGGAAACCGAAAATCTGGATTTCTTCACCAGGTTTGAGACTATCCTTGTATCCGGAGTCGGCTTTGTACGCAAGAATCCAAGAATCTACGCACTTTATACCAAGATCCAGTTCGAAGGAAAACTCGCGTTCTGTTCCCATCTCATAACATCCCTGAGGCGGGACTCCTTTGAGTATTTATCCGATTTCATAAAGACCGGCATCAAGAAAAGGGAGCTGAGCCCAGACCTTGATCTAGCTCGTACATCTTTTTTGCTGGATGCGGTCCTTGACCGTTTTTTGCAGGCCTACATGCTTGAACACCTGGATGCCGGCCAGGGGCTTTTCCGTGCCGACCAGGGGACGACCCGTGAAAGGGCCAGGCAGGTGGTGGAAATGATCAGACAGGGGCTTGAAAGCAGGGAGCACAGAGAATGAAGCAGCGAGATCTCACATTAGTGGCCGGGGCGGTTTATGACGAGATATCGATGTTTCTGAAGCATTTGGGGCCAAGAAACAAGGAGATTATTGGCGGGTATCCACTGGTGACCGGCGTGATATTCGATAAAGAAGTGGCGGTCCTGACCACAGGCCCCGGTCCCGTGCATATGGCCGCAGCCCTCGGGTGGGCGCTCCCAAACCTGAAACCATCGTGCCTTATCCTCACGGGCTGTGGCGGTGGTTTTGAGGAGGCAGGATTAAGGAAGGGAGATCTCGCTCTTGCCACAGAGGAAATCAATCCGCAACTCGGCATTGAGGCGCCTTCAGGCAATGGCCCTGTTATACCTCTTCCTTTTCTTTCCAACCGCTTCCCGCTGGATAAGACCCTCGCTCAGAAGGCCGGAGGGGCGGTCAAGAACTCAGGACGCCTGGAAGATGTCAGGGTTTACTTCGGCCCCTTTCTGACCGTCGCCACTGTAACTTCCACCAAGACCAGATCAGCAAGGTACCACCGGGATTATAGTGCTGTTGTAGAAAACATGGAGGGCTTTTCCGCTGTAGCCATTTGCCGTATCCATCAGGTTCCGGTCATTGAAATAAGGGCAGTCAGCAATCATGTTGGAGATTATGACAGGGGTGAGTGGGAGCTGGGGCTTGCCTTTGAACGCTCACAGCAGGCCGCATTGAGCATTATTGAAGAGGGGGCCGCGCCATGACACTTACCCTCGGATACTCCCCCTGTCCCAATGACACCTTTATATTCTGCGCCCTGGCAAACAACCTGATCGATTATGAGGGACTGGATTTTGACATAAGGCTCCATGACATAGAAGAACTCAACCGAATGTGTCGAGAAAAGCGGCTGGACGTGACCAAGCTATCCATTGCAGCCTATTGTGAATACCAGCACGAATATGGGCTTTTGCGTAGCGGAGGCGCTTTGGGCCGAGGGTGTGGCCCCCTGATCGTGGCAAGGCAAGGCCTTGACCTGAAGGACATGGCCGGGAAGCCGGTCGCAGTCCCCGGGCTGATGACTACAGCATATTTCTTGCTTTCCCTGTACCTTGGCGAGAGGCCCCTGGCAGTCCCCATGACTTTTGACCGTGTGATGGCCGCTGTGAGCGACGGGGAATGCGGGTATGGAGTGGTAATACATGAGGGGAGGTTTACATATCAGGATTATGGTCTTGTCAGGCTTCTGGATCTGGGAAAATGGTGGGAGCAGAGGACAGGGGCCCCCATTCCTTTGGGAGGAATCGCTATTCGCAGGGAACTAGGCGCTCATTTGGCCGAGAAGGTGGATGGGCTCATCAACAAGAGTCTGACCTGCGCGTTAAAAGACCCATCAATTACACACGAATATGTCCGCCGCCACGCCCAGGAAATGGAAGAAAAGGTAATCAGAGAGCACATCAGGCTCTATGTGAACGACTTTGCCCTGAACCTGAGCGGGGAGGGCGAAGCCGCTATCACGGAACTCATGCGCGCATCGGTCTCACACGGTCTCTCGCGACCTCCCGAGATAGGCCTCTTTGCCTATTGAAGATGAGATGTATTATCTCAATAAATCGGGGTAACCCCCTCACCCTGGCCCTCTCCCCCAGAGGGGAGAGGGGATTAATTGATTGAAAT
>JAXHTA010000269.1:0-5652 GCA_034190285.1 Thermodesulfobacteriota bacterium
ATCTTAAGGCCGGATACGACGGAACCTTTTTACCTGCGGCATTAGAGAAAAAGTATAAAAACGCGGTCAGGGAATTGGTCTGGCAATGGTTTTTCCCGGCCAAGACCTTAACCCTGGTCCCCGAGTCAAGGGAATTGAGAATTGACCTGATTTCTTTCGGATTAGGTAAACATGGTCTCTGACAGAATCAGCAATATATAACTTTCACTAGCAATGATTATGGCCTTAAATCGCGGAAATCGTGGCGGCGATTTTAAATCTCCTTCTTGATTCTGCCGGATGATAAAAAGTACTTGCAGATTAGAAATACCTTTCTATTCCGATCCCCGATTGTTCTGGATGAGGCCCAAAGTTATCCTGAAATGTTTTTCAGATAAATAGTAATAGCTCAATATCTGGGGGCTTTCACCCCCACCCCGACCCTCCCCCTTCAAGGGGGAGGGAGGTTTTAAATGATTTCAATCAATCAATCCCCTCTCCCCTCTGGGGGAGAAGGCCAGGGTGAGGGGGTTACCCCGATTTATTGAGATAATACGATAGATACTCATAGAATATAGAAAAAACCACGTTTTTGACTTAAGTCAATGCACAGCATCATTTTTGGGTGTAGAATCTCTTCAAAATTGAGGAGCAGTCTATTTTAAGAACAGGTTCATTAACAAAAACCTTTATCAACGGAGGTTATAGATTATGTTTTGTTATCAGTGTGAACAAACGGCAAAGGGCGAAGGTTGTACGAAAATAGGCGTATGCGGCAAACAGCCGGAGGTGGCGGCCCTGCAGGACCTATTGATTTATGCATTAAAAGGCCTGTCACTGTGCGTGGTTGAGGGTCGAAAAGTTGGTGTAACTGACCATGATATCAATGTTTTTTCATGCGAGGCCATTTTTTCCACTCTGACCAATGTTGACTTTGATCCGGAACGGTTTGTTCTTTTGATCAACCGTTGTGTGGAGCTACGAGACAGTTTAAAGACAAAAATCAGCGCTGCGGGAGGAAAGGCAAATTTTACCAATGGGCCGGCCACCTTTAAACCCGAATCAACCATAGAAGGCCTTGCAAAACAGGGGGAAGCAGTAGGGCTTAGGTCTGACACGAGTATTGATCCCGACATCCTTTCTCTTCAGCATATCCTTACATTCGGCATAAAGGGTGTCGCTGCTTATGCGGACCATGCCCGGATACTCGGTCAAGAGGATGACGAGGTATATGCCTTTATCCATGAAGGCCTGGCGGCAACGTTGAATAAGAACCTGGGCTTGGATGATTGGGTAGGACTGGTCCTCAAGTGCGGAGAGACAAACCTTCGTGCCATGGAACTACTTGATGCGGCAAACACGGGAGCTTATGGACATCCCGTTCCCACAGCAGTCCCGCTTGGTACTGAAAAAGGCAAAGCGATCCTTGTTTCCGGACACGATTTAAAAGACATGGAAGAGATACTGAAACAAACCGAAGGAAAGGGAATCAACGTTTACACGCACGGCGAGATGCTACCGTGTCACGGGTATCCCGGGCTTAAAAAGTATTCTCACTTTTATGGACATTACGGGACCGCCTGGCAAAACCAGGCAAGAGAATTTGCCGAATTCCCTGGCGCCATAATAATGACAACGAACTGCATTCAAAAACCCAAAGACCTATACAAAGACAACATTTTTACCACAGGACTTGTAGGCTGGCCAGGAGTAACGCACATTGATGATAAGAACTTCGCTCCAGTGATCGAAAAGGCCCTGGAGTTACCGGGATTTGCCGAACACACTAACGGAAAGACGGTTATGGTGGGTTTTGCCCGAAACTCGGTTTTGGGGGTTGCGGACAAGGTTATAGACGCTGTCAAAGGCAAGGCCCTCCGCCACTTCTTTCTCGTAGCCGGGTGTGACGGCGCTAAACCGGGAAGAAACTATTACACCGAGTTTGTAGAGAAGGTTCCCGAAGATTGCGTAGTTTTGACCTTGGCCTGCGGCAAGTTCCGGTTCTTCGACAAGGACCTGGGTGATATCGGGGGGATACCGAGATTGTTGGACGTAGGTCAGTGTAACGACGCCTATTCCGCTATACAGATTGCAGTGGCTTTAGCCAATGCCTTTGAGTGCGGTGTGAACGATTTGCCCCTCTCCATGATCCTTTCTTGGTATGAGCAAAAAGCCGTGGCAATTCTGTTGACTCTTCTTCATCTCGGTATTAAGGATATACGCTTGGGGCCGACATTGCCCGCATTTATTAGCCCGAATGTGCTTGATGTGCTGGTCAAGAATTTCAACATCATGCCGATCAGCACACCCGATGAGGACTTGAGGGCCATACTTGGATAAGATTCGAGATACAAATTGCACATATTGCAGGTTGCGGGTTTTGGAATGCCCGCAACCATTAACGTAAAGTTAGAAAATCGAAACTCACAACATAAAACCGGAGGGTTTCTTATGAAATGCCCTGGGCAGGACATGCAATACTGGAAGCCGGGAGCTATTTTTGAGGCCAAATGCCCGAAATGTGATCATAGCGTTGAGTTTTTCAAGGATGACCCATCCCGAAAATGCGGCAACTGTGGTCACAGGTTCTCGAATCCAAAGATGGATTTCGGGTGCGCAGCATACTGCCAGTATGCCGATCAGTGTTTAGGGTCCCTTCCCCCTGAACTCATGGCCCAGAAAGAAGATCTTTTGAAGGATCGTATTGCCATTGAAATGAAGAAGTATTTCAAATCCGATTTTAAACGGATCGGCCATGCCTCGAGGGTAGCTCGTTACGCGGAACGGATCGGCAAGAACGAAAAGGGCAACATGGCGGTGATATTTGCCGCTGCATATCTTCATGATATCGGTATCCATGAAGCAGAAAGAAAACACGGCAGCACGTTGCCGAAGTACCAGGAACAGGAGGGACCAGCTGTTGCACGTTCAATATTAGAAAAACTGGGCGCGCAGAAAGACCTGATCGAAGAGGTTTGTGATATCATTGGGCATCACCATCATCCCCGTTCTGAAGATACGATCAATTTCAAGGCGGTGTACGATGCGGATCTCATCGCTAACCTGGAAGATAGTAGCAAGGAAAATAAGATAGCCCCGGACAGATTAAACCGAATAATCGAAAAATCATTTCTGACTGACAGCGGCCGAAAAGAGGCAAGAGAAGTACTCTGACGGCAATATCTCAAACCTATTTGGTTCCCTTTAACTCGGATTCCCGGAGGGCGCAGTATAGAACGGGCACTACGAAAATACTGACGATAACAATAAGCATCCCTCCAAAGGACGGAATCGCCATGGGCACCATAATGTCGGAGCCTCGCCCGGTGGAAGCAATTACGGGAATCAGGGCCAGGATCGTGGTGGCTGTGGTCATAAGACATGGCCTCACACGCCGTAAGCCGGCCTCGAGCGTGGCCTCGCGGATCGTTTGGATAGATTCGGGCCTGGTGCGATCAAAGGTCTGATTCAGATATGTCGCCATAATAACCCCGTTGTCTGAAGCAATGCCGAAAAGTGCGAGGAAACCAACCCACACAGCCACACTCAGGTTAATAGGACGCACCTGGAAGAAATCGCGCATATGATTGCCGAAAACGGAAAAGTCCATGAACCATGGCTGCGCATAAAGCCATATCAAAATGAACCCTCCGGCCCAGGCCACCAGAATTCCTGAAAAGACGAGCAGAGTTGTAAGGACAGATTTGAACTGGAAATAGAGGATCAAAAAGATGATGAAGAGCGCCAGGGGAAGGACGACCATGAGTTTCTTTTCCGAACGTATCTGGTTTTCATAACTGCCTGCAAAGGTGTAACTCACACCCGGGGGCAGTGTGAATTCACCGCTCTTGATCTTTTCATTCAGGTAGGCCTGGGCCTGCTCGACTACCTCCACCTCGGCCCATCCATTTCTCTTGTCAAAAAGTACGTACCCGGTTAAGAAGGTGTCTTCGCTTTTGATGACCTGGGGGCCGCGCATATAGCTGATATCGGTCAATTGAGACAGGGGAATCTGTGCTCCGTCCGGGGCCGGGACCACGATGCGGCCCAAGTCCTCTATAGTGTCCCGAAGCTCTCTCTTGTAACGCACGCGCACCGGATAACGTTCGCGTCCCTCCACTGAGGAGGTTATCATCCGACCTCCGATGGCAACTTCGATGACATCCTGTACTTTTTCGAGCATGATACCGTATCTCGCAATGGCCTCACGATCGATATGAATCTCCAGGTAAGGTTTGCCCACTATGCGGTCGGCGATCACGGCAGAGGGTTTTATGGCAGGAACATCCTTGAGCAGTTGTTCCAATTTAAGTCCGACCTTCTCAATCGCCTCAAGGCTTGGTCCTTTCACCTTTATTCCCATGGGCGCTCGCATGCCGCTCTGGAGCATAACAATGCGCGCTGCTATGGGCTGGAGCTTGGGGGCCGACGTGGTTCCCGGGATTTGACCGGCCTTTACAATCAAACCCCATATGTCATCCGGCCTCTGTACTCCCTTCCAGGCCTTGCGTCCCGGATTGAGGTCAGGGTCGAGCGCCGGCCGCCATAAACGGAACGGCTTACCCTTTGGATCGGGAATCAGGCCTCCTGAATCATCGCGTTCATAAATGCCCCGAACATGATAAGACTGTCCATCAGGAGCCGGCAAAGGGACGTCCTCCGGATCGCGAAACAAATCCGTGCCATCCTCATCAAACCTAAAGGTCATTCGATGCCCGTTTTTGTCAACAATGTATTTACTTTTGTAGTTAATAACGGTTTCGATCATTGAAACAGGCGCAGGATCAAGCGGTGTCTCCGCGCGCCCCAGTTTGCCTACTACCGATTCAATCTCAGGAATAGCTCGAAAGGACATATCCTGCTTTTTCAAAACGTCCAAGGCCTCGCCGATGGACGCATGCGGCATGGTCGTCGGCATATAGAGAAACGAGCCTTCATCCAGCGGGGGCATGAACTCCTTTCCCAGACCGGGAAACCTCTGGGCTAGGAACGAGACGACGCGATTGGATTTGATCATATTTGGAAGCCATCCGAAAAAACTGTCAAACCCGACCCACGTCATACCTCCAAAAAGAAGAATCAGAAAGGGGATACTCAAAAACACGGCTTTGTGGTCAAGGCAGAGCACCAGAAGCGGTCGATAGACACGGATAAAGAGTTGAACAAGGAACAAAATCCCTCCGATGGTGACCACAACAAAAATGAGATTGCGAATCATGCCCTGCTCCGGGCCCATTGGCACCCAGTGATCACATAAAAGAATGGTAAAAAACATGATGGCAATAACGCTTGTCAAAAAAGGGACCGCCTTTTGTATCTTCTGCGGAATTCGTGGCTCAAAAAGATAGTACAGGCCCGCAAAGCCGATTATGATTCCCAGGTACCACTTCACGGTAAAACAGACAAATATGCCCAAGATCACAAGCGAGCAATAGAATACCCTCTTCAGCCTTTGCCCCCGGATCTTCCCGGCGAAAAGGATGTGGGCCAGAGCCGGGATAATGGTTAGAGCAACTATGACTGATGAGATAAGGGCAAATGTCTTGGTGAAAGCCAAAGGCCTGAACAGCTTTCCCTCGGCCGCCTCCATAGCGAAGACGGGAAGGAAGCTGATGACCGTAGTGGCAACGGCAGTCACAACGGCGCTTCCCACTTCGCTGGATGCACGAAAGA